>CAKZNX010000119.1 GCA_937132045.1 uncultured bacterium | reverse complement strand
CCGCCAGGAGTCATCTGGTCTTCCGGCAAGCGGTCTTCCGGCAGCCCCGCGAGCGGTCCGGTGGTGCCGGTAGAGGATGGAGTGGTCGACGGTTGTCCTCCGCCTCCCATGAACATGAACAAGGCGATGCCCACAATCAGAATGACTGCCACCGCACCGCCGATGACAATCGGTTTATTCTTGGGGTCGTTGAGCCACTGCTGCATCGTCCCTCAAGCCTCCTTTAGTAATCTTCCACTCCGGGCGCGCCACCGCCACCCAGAGCAGGTCCACCCACACCAGCGCCACCGCCCACACCCATCGGCGGACGCGCGCCACTGGTTGGGGCTCCCACACCCATCGGGGGCATTCCCGGCGGCATACTCGGAGCTCCCATCATCGGAGCCCCCATCGTTGGGGCGCCCATCATGGGTCCACCCATCATCGGTGCCCCCGGCATCCCGCCACCGAACCTGCCCATGCCACCAAATCCTGCCATCCCACCTGCGCCGCCTGCCGACGGAAGCATCTCCGCCGGACGATCATCCTTGGCGCGCGGCAGAATGAACAGCGTGGCAGTATATTGACCGATCAGCTGCGGGCTGACGCCACTCAGCTGCAAGCCATCCACCAGCACCAGGCGCGGCGCGTTGTTCCAACGCTCCACATGGCGCAGAATGCTCTCGAAGTCGCCCTGAACCTGGAAGGTTCCGAGCGGTACCACCCAGATGGGCCATGGCAGCTGGTTTGGGTCGGTGGTCGGAACGCCAATAGCAAAGCCGCCGAAGAAAATCACGTCCTGTGACGACTTGGATACCCAGTCCTGCAGCAGTTTGGCGGTTCGCTCCGGCTCTTTCCAGTACGCTAGCGCCCCCTTCAGGCGGTCGGTCAGGTCGATGGTCGGCATTTTCGAGCGCTCGTAACGCGCCCATTTCAGCCGAGCCTCCTCTACCTCTTTCTTGGCATCTTCCAGCTGCCGTTTGGCAGTCGGCAGTTGTGCAGCCCGCTGGCTTGCGGCTTCGATCTGAGTATCCAGGTTCTTGATTTCAGCCTGAGTAGGGCGGATCAGCACGAAAAAGATGCCTGTCGCGATGACCACCGCCACCACGACGCCGATCACAATCACGTTCTGTAAAGTGAGCTTCGATAGCATTCTACGCCCCTCCTCTTAGTCCACCACTGCGCCTCTGCCACCCAGCGGTGCGCCACCACCTCGCGGTCCACCCATCGGGGGCATTCCGGGAGGCATACTCGGTGCCCCCATGGTTGGCGCACCCATCATCGGCGCACCCATTGTGGGAGCACCCATAGTTGGTGCACCCATCATCGGACCACCCATAGTTGGTGCACCCATCATCGGACCACCCATCATCGGCGCGCCAGGCATCCCTCCGCCAAACCCGCCCATACCAGCCATTCCACCCATGCCAGTCATGCCGGTACCAGCCAGCGACGAGGTCAACTGCATCACCAGCTGCTGAACCTGACTGATGAGCGGTTCGCGCAGACTTGCCACCACCGTGAATACCACGCCCTGCGCGGTCTGCTGACCGAGCTGCCTGCCTGCTGACGCGCCGGGCATGCCGGGTACTCCCCCAGGTGCACCGTAGGGAGCTGCGGGCGCACCGTATCCTGCACCGAAGGGGGGCGCTCCCATTCCGCCAAAGCCTCCTGCCGCGGTACCGGTGGTGGTGCCTCCCGCTGCGCTCCACGAGATGCTGACGCCGTTGAAAAGCGGGCACTGCAGCATCACCTGCAGGTAGCGCGCCATCTCGTCCAGGTCGCGAGTGACCGCCTGTGCCTGCAGGGTCATCCCCTGCGCGACGCCCATGCTACCGTATCGGACGGTATCGACGGTCCAGCGACGCACCTCGCGGTACAGCTTGGGATACTGCCGGTTGTATCGGAAAATCTCGTCTGCCAGCTGCGCGCGGGTCAAAAGCGGGGCGACCATCGCCCTGGTGTTTTGCGCTTCCTGCTCGGTCTGTTCCACCTGCCGGACGATCGCCTCCTGCTGCTGCAGCTCCTCGGACCTCTGCGACTTGAGGTTCACGAGGCTAAGCTGATAGGCGACCAGCCCGCCCGCCAGAGCAAGCCATACCACCACAAACACTACGAACCACGCGCGTTTCTTGCGCGGCTCGTAGATATTAGGTGGCAACAGGTTCAGTTTCAGCATGGTTCGCTTCCCTCCGGATGCCTAGTCAATCATGTCCCGGATTGCCAAGCCGATGGCGACGGTCATCACCGGCGCCACCTCCTGCAGATAGGGCGCACTGTACCGGCGCACCAGCGTCTCTTGGTGGCTCAACGGGTCGGCTACGCTTACCAGTATTCCCAGCTCCTGCGAGAGGAACTTGTCCAGATTCTTCATTCGGGCTGTGCCGCCACACAGCACAATCTCATCGATTCTACCATCCTGCGCCCGCCCACGGTAGAACTCCAGCGACCGTCGCACCTCCGCGAGGAAGTCGCCCAGAATGGGCGCGATGGCGTCGAACACTTCGATGCGCATGGGGTCGGTTTCCTCTGGCTCCACCGGCGCAGGCGGCGTCGGTTCAGGCTGCGCCGACGGTTCTGGCTCGGCGGGTTGTTCCTCTCCCACATCGAAGGTGGGTTCTCCGTAGCCTGCGGAGAAATCCACCATGCCGGGCGGGGAAGGCTGCGAGAAATCGATCAGACCGGTGGCCGCGCCCATGTCGGCTGCGTAGGTAGGTGACGCGCCAGCCGGACCGAGCCTCTCCAGAAGCACCGCCGCATATTCTCGTTTCAGTTTCTCGGCGTGCGCAAATCGCTCGCGCGGGTCGGCTCCTTCCACGCGGTATGCCAGCGAGTCCACAATCGCCTGTGTGAAGTGATTGCCCGCGATAGGAATGCTTCGCGGTAGCCTCAGTACGCCGCCGGAGAACACGCCCATATCGGTGGCTGTAGCGCCAATGTTCAGCAGAACAACCGTCTTGCCCTGATACTTCTCGCGCTGCAAGCCGATAATAGTGCGCGCCGTCGCCAGCACCTGTACATCTATTGCCACGGGTTCCAGCTGCGCCGCGAACAACGCCTTGACCACAGTATCGACCACGTCCTGCTGAGCAGCCGCCAGCAACACTTCCATGTTGGGGTCGTTCGGGTCGGCGTCGGGGCGTTCAACAACCGCATAATCCGTTACCACATCGCCCTGTGCTGCGAACGGGATGTGCCGCTCTACCTCCCAAGCCATCGACTTGTCCAGCTCCGCCGGACTCATCTTGGGCATCTCGATCACACGCACCACCAGCGCACTCTGTCCCGGAATGGAGGTGACCACATGTTTGGTGGAGATGCCCGCCTGCGAAAGCAACTGTCGTATTGCCTGCCCGAGAGCCTGCGGGTCTTGAATATAACCGCTCTCGTCGATGACGCCCTCCGGCGTCGGAGCCACGCCCACCGCGCTGACCTGCACACCCTCTTTGCCCGGGCGCACCTCCGCTACCTTCATCAGGGTAGTGCCAACATCCAACCCCACAACGGGTCCAGTCACTTTTCGGGCACGTGCCATTCCTTAATCTCCTCCTCCCCTGTTGACCCTATTGTAGCAAGTACACAGGGGGCTGTCAACGATTTCCCTCTCCGTATAAATGCGACAGACCGATTGTCGATTCCTTTTCGCGTCATGCCGAGTGGCTTCCTGCTTGCGCGCAGTTTAGACGCGCAATCTGAGTGCTACGTTACATTGCCACCCTCTTCTATCGGCACGCCTGCCTGTTGTATCTACGGTTATAGCGCCAGCTAAAGTGTCATCTCCCACCCGTCGTACGCAACCTCAATGCCATGAGGCATGCAAAACGCTTCCAGGTCCTGATGCAGGGGGCGTCCGTTGTGCGAAAAGTGGGTAATTGCCCAGCGCGTCGCGGAGTGCGTTATCCCCATTGTGCGGAAGCGCTCCTTCAGCTCCAGCACTTCAGTCAGCCCCAGATGGGTATCGTACGGGGCATCCACAAAGGCTTTGGTACACTCAGCGATGACGGCGTCCAGCCGCACCCCTGCCAGATAGCGCCACGTTGCCTCACGATACCAACCCGTGTCGCACATGTAAAGCAGGGTGACCTTCCCGTCGGACACGACGTAATTGAGGCACTGCTCGTCTTCTCGATGATGCGCCAGAACGGGGATCACGGTGTAGCGGTCAATCTCGTACGGCGTGAAAGGCTGAAGAGACTGTAGATTCAGCCACTGACGCAGGTTGTCCGACATCCCCGCGAGCAGACGCACGAAGTCTTCACTGCCGTAGGCAGTTAGCGGTTGCTGGCGGTAGGCGAAGCCTGGGGTCAGGTACGCCAGCTCGTGCACGGCGAGATGGTCTTCGTGGGTGTGCGTGATGAGCAGGTGCTGTAAGCCGGAGAGGTCCAGTCCGTAGGTCAGGACATGATGCAGTGTATCGGGAGGCAAGTCGATTTTGAGGACACCGTCGATAAAGATCGAGCTGCGCGTGCGCAGGTCTTTGCCACCGCGCTGACGCGCGATCTGGCACACCTCACACCCGCAGAACAAGCCCGGCACACCTTCGGCTGCTGCCGTGCCCAGAAACAATACCCTCACCGAACTGCCCGCTGCCTCCTTCCGTGCTAGCCTGTCAGAACACAGGATACCTTACTATTTAAGCGAAATACACGAGTGCCAGTTTTCGAGCGTGCAAAGGCAGTTTCCTTCCGAAGCGAGAACCTGCCGCA
>CAKZNX010000118.1 GCA_937132045.1 uncultured bacterium | reverse complement strand
TCTGGTTCCTGACCGACGTGCTGATCCATCAGCCGGATCATGCGGGCAATACCGCTTCCTGCATCAGTTACCTGCCCCAGCCGCAGAAACATGCTGTATATTGCGGGGTTACGCAGCACATGGATGCCGTACCGCAGGTCTTCCAGCGTGACCGTGTTCAGCAACAAACCTGGCGTACGCACTTCCACCCAGTCCGTGTACACAATGAGCCTGACGGGCGAAGCAACAGTGTAATCGCGATGCGCCAGCGCGTTGACAATGGCTGTACGCAGAACCCGAAAATGCATTTCCGGTCTTCTCTCCGGCTGTATGCCCTCAAACACGTAGGCGAAGGTCAAATGCATCTCCAGAAACTGGAACGCGCTGGCAATCTGATCCTGCAGCCTCCCCTTGATTTGCTTCTGATCGCTAAGCGCAATGGTGATGTCGTTGCCGGGGATGCGCAGCGCGGAGATGCAAGCGCAGGATACGAGCCGCTGTGGGTCGTTCGCGACGAAAAGTGCTCCTGCCACGGTGAGGTGGGATTTACCATTCACGTCGGTGAGCAACTTCCAGTTTCTAAGCAGACGCTCCGGCGGTACTCCTGCGACGAAGATGCCGTGCTCCTGAGCCAGTTGCAGCAGGGTACTAACCGCCGTATCGTCGACTACTTCTGGCGAAGACCGCACCAGCGGGGTTTCATCGTAATAAGGGCTGGCGCCTGCTTGAAAGATACGCAGCAGAACTTCGCGTGATGCCCGACGCTTCCCCGTCGACGAGCGAACGTCGTATTGACCTCTCTGCGTACGGTAAGGGCGCTGGGCGCCTTGCGGAACATGCACGACGAGCACCTGGCGGCTCTGCACTTGAACTGTTTTCTGCAACTCAGTAACACGTGGCTCACAGTCCTGAAAGCACACGTTGTCCACGGTTTGTGCGAGCCTGGCAGGCTCGGAAACGCCCACTATCTGACCGTCGTCGCGTACACCGATGATGAGCACGCCACCGTCGGTATTGGCAAATGCCAGTATTTCTGATGCGAGGTCACCCGCCTGCGGCAGCGTCTCTTTGAACTCCGTGTGCAGGTCTTCGCCCTGTTGCAGACGTCTTTGTAACACATCGCTCACGATGAACTCTCCTCTGAGCTATCCGCAGAACCTCGCTTGCCTTCCGCCTCCACAAACCGCTGTAACCACCGGTGCGCAACAGTTCGGTCGGCAATTGCCAGACCCATCTCGATCATCCGGCGATTGATGAAAAGGCGGTTGGTCAGATAGACATACGCAGCGACCGTTGCATCGTCTTCATCCGCTTCGCATTCGCTCTTAATGACGATTTTTCGCCCCAGTACGTAACGCTGAAGATACTGCACCGCCAGCGCCCACCGCTCGGCAGGCACATGTACTCCCAATAGGCGTATCCGACGCCCGTCCTCCAGTCGCACGGTGTGCGCGTCCACCACTTCCACCACCTTCACCGATGGCGTGCGCTGCGCGAGAGCCAGCACGGGGTTTGCGATGGGGCTGGCGTCCTGCACGCGAGGGGAGTAACCTTCAGGAGGAGCCACCGGGGGCAAAGGTTCCTGCCGGTATAGGATGTGGAGCGAAGTATATCCCCCCGCCTTCTCGCGGATGAGGGGCTCGAATCGGCGCTGTAACTCGTAGCCGACAGCGTTCCTGTCCAGCAGGAGAGCCGCTTTGAGGGTGGTGCCGCTACCGGCA
The DNA here is from genome assembly GCA_937132045.1 of uncultured bacterium. Classification (GTDB taxonomy): domain Bacteria; phylum Armatimonadota; class HRBIN16; order HRBIN16; family HRBIN16; genus HRBIN16. The sequence continues at coordinate 1,015 of CAKZNX010000118.1, read as the reverse complement.
AACGGATCCAGCACCGTCTCGCCTGCGAAGGTGAACATGCGAATCAGTCGTCGTGGCAGCTCTTCGGGGAAGGTGGCTTCGTGCTCCAGCTGGCGTGCGCCGCCAAAGCTCCAGTGCCCGCTGAAGTACTGCTTCCACTCATCTCGGGTGAGGCGAGACCGCTCTTTCACCTCCAAAGCAGGAGGTTGCACCCTGCCCGGCTTGCGGAAAAGCAGGATGAACTCGTAGTCCAGCTCCACGATGCCGCTGGGCGGATACGGGAACGAACCCATCACCACCGCGCCGCCTGTGGTGTTCATGGTGGTCTTCTTCTGCCAGATGATGGCTCCCATATAGTCGAAGCCGATGGTTTCGCACTGTGCAATCGTCTCGGCATGAAGTGGTATCACCCTGTACCGTCCGTAGAGCGTGCTCCGGGCGAACTGGTCGCCGATGTTGATGCACAGCCTGCGCCCAGGCTTCAGCACGCGATAGCACTCGCGCCACACACGGGCGAGGTCCAGCAGGTAGTCGTGCAGGCTCTGCCCGTAACCGATTTGCGCCCGCGTGCCGTAGTCCTTGATGTGCCAGTACGGTGGCGAGGTCACTACCAGATGCACACTCCCGTCTGGCACCTCCGCCATGTTTCGGCTGTCGGCGAAATGCACGGTGGCGCTTGGGGAAGGTTCCATTGCCGATGCGTTTCAGCTTTCCTGACGTTCTACAGGCACCAGCTCACCCCGCTTCCACTTCTCGAAAATCTCCTGTGCCAGGTGCAGGGGCGGGCGGATCCTGCAGTGACCATCCATGTTGTTCAGCTCGTTGCAGAAGCCCTCGTGCACGCAGTGCGGAACCAGCATCCTGCCGAAGAAGGGGCTGACCGCCATCACCTCTTTTCGCACCTTCTTGAACATGCGCCGGATCTCCCACTGCGCGAGCGTGCACAACCTTAACCCGCACATGTGGATGAGCTCTCGCAGGTTCACTGTCATGATGAGGTTGGTGGTTACCGCCTGCGGGAAGAGAAACCGGGCGT
>CAKZNX010000117.1 GCA_937132045.1 uncultured bacterium | reverse complement strand
CAGGGCGACCGTATCCAGATTCAGCGGACGGAACTGTTCTTCCTGTTTTTCCGCCATTCCCACATCGCCTCGCTTAGCGGCACGATGCGTGCGCCGGGATAGTACGCCTGCAAAATCTGGTCTGCGCTCTGTCCGGCGCGTGCCCTTCCTGCCGCTCCCCACTGGCACAGTCCCGCGCCGTGTCCTGAGCCGCTTCCCTCGAACACCACGGCGTTACCCTGATCCAGACGCACGCTGAACAGGGTGGAGGGTAGCGACAGCCGACTGCGCAATTGCGCACCGGAAATCTCACGAACGAAGTCGCCACACCGAATTTGCACTTTGAGCACGCGCCGTCCTGCATCGGTTTGCGCGATTTGCACGTCAACGTCTCCTTTCGGTGTGCTTTGCGGAGAATCCTTCTCACCTGCCGCCTGCCACACTTCCAGGAAGGAGAAACCCAGCGACCAGCGGTGCTGAGGGTTGGCGGAACAGTAGTCCTGACCGGACTCGCTGGTGTCCGGTGGCAATGGTGTGCTGTGGTTACCCGATGCCGGCTGTCCTCCACAGTCGGCGGTGTAGGTGGCGTCCACAGGTGCGTCGTCGCGAACCAGTATCAGCCCGGCGGTGCTGCGAACGGCGGTAGAGGTGCTCTCTCGTTCTGCGGTCACTCCGCCATACACCTGGCAGTGGATACCGTCGCATACATCGGCGCCGTCTGCTTGGTGTTTCAGACGGTTGCGCACCGTCCAGCTGCGTGCCGATATCGCCTGTGCCTTCAACGCCTCCGCAGGAAAACTGGGAGGCATCTCCAGAGGCACCACGCCGAGAAGGTAATCCTCCAGAGGAAGCACGTTCAGAACCTGAAGGCGACCCCGGTTCACCCGCAACACGATCCTGCCCCGGTAGGTACGCGAGTTATTGCCCTGCATGCTGGAGAGGGTGAAAGGCGCCTCGCCCTGCAGGTTCCATTCTTCCGACCGCACCGCAGCCGTCCCCAGCCTCAGCACAACTCGGTTGCCTTTGACCTCTGCTACCACCACTGCGGCGGGCGGGATGTTGGTGCTGTTGTCGCGCGATAGAGCCTGCCATGGCGCCTCGCAGGTGATGCGCAGCGGCGCCGACTGCCACCGCATCAGCCATACCCGCACGTCGGTACTGAAGGCATCCTGCGCCGTGATGCGCCCGGCGCACAACGTGAGGGAAAAAGTGAGCAGGACACAGAGCATATGTTTCATCGACGCTGACTCCGCAGGTAATTCTCGCGGGCGCGGTCGGATAGCAGCCACAGAGGGTCTTCTTTCAGAATGGGCAGGATGACGTGCCTCATCGCCGCGGCGTCGATGAGGCGACAGCAGGCGGTGCCCACCGTCTCTTCGCGCATGGCTCCTGCCTCACGCAGGGGTTCGTCCACTCGGCTGAAGTCGCGTTCCCAGCGCCACAGGTGCAGGCGGTTGCGCACCACGATTTCACGACCGTCTTCATCGATCACGATGCCTTCCGTCCACTCGTCTTGCAGGTGGTACGGCACTTCGGCGAGCTCCTCCAGCGCGTGCAGGCTGGTGTTGCTCTGCTGGTTACAGCCCAGCAGGAGAATGTAGCCGCCCGAGTCCATCAGCCTGACGTATGGGCTGCCTTCCCCGCAGGGTGTAAGGCAGTGCTCGTGTCCCTGAGTGGTGAAGTCGGCTCGTGCCCCCAGCGCGGTTACCGAGTGTGTGGGATGCAGACTGCGACGCACGCCCGGACGCCAACGAAACGCCTCCGGAATGACGCCAATCCACATCGGGCAGGGTGTGGACCGAACGTCCAGACGTGGCGGTTTCTGCGGTGAGTCTTCGGGTGAGCCATTCAGTGCGGGCATCAGGATGGTGCCAGCGGGTGACACTGCCGTCAGCAGGGCATCCACCACGGTGTCTGCACCGCCTTCCACCCAGCCGATACTGCTGAGCGAGGAGTGCACCAGCACGTCCATCCCGCGCGCTATGCCCAGCTGCCGTAACCCTCGGGTCAGCGTTTCTCGGTCCAGCCCAATTCGCATCCCCAGCCCATCACCTCCTCGTACGCCAGCACAGATTCGCCGTTCGCCGGCTCTCAGCCTGCACAGGACAGTGCTTCGCACGTGGCGAAACCCTGCGGTATGAAGAATCGACGGTTTCTGGTGACGCTCTGTTTCATGTGGCTTTGTGTTTGTGGCTGGGCACAGCCTGCAGTACACGTCGGTGACCCGTTTGGTGCTCTGCCACTGGTAGATGAGGTAAATTGCGGCGAGCCGAACGACCCGCACGAGTTTGCCGAGTCCGCGTCGGGCGTTTCCCAAATCGAAACCATCCTTGGCAAGCGCTGTCGGGTGTTGCCGTCGTCTGGTGAAGTCAAGGGTGCTGCCTTTTTTGCCTACCGTATCGGCAAGGGCAAAGGACTGAAGCCGGGCGAGGCGTATGTGCTGGCGATAGACTATCCCGAGGACCGAGCGCGCACCATCCATGTGGTCAACAGGGGATGCGAGGTGTTTCAGGGGTTCCACTCGGGCAACGCGCTGGGCGATAGCCTGCATGGCTACGTGGCAAGCAACCCTGAGTCGCTCAGGTTCCCGCTTTCGGGTGGCTACCGCACCTGGCGGCAGATGTTCTTCCTGTTCGAGCGGTTCTACGGGCTGAAGCGCACGCGCGAGGATGCCGACCGCCCCGACACGCCTGAGGAAGGCTTCTGGGTGATTATCCTGCGCCCCGACCCGGGGGACGACCCCGCATCCGCCGGTCCCGCTGTGCACCGTATTCGCCTCTTCCGTGTGCCCGATGTGCGTAAGCTGTACCTGTCGTTGCGCTTGCCGCCGGAGCCTTTGCCCAGACGGGCTATCTTCGTGCGGGAGGAGATGGCGGACGGCTATGCTGAGGGACCGAACGCCTGGCAGAACAAGCCTGCGGTGGATATGATGCGCTCCTTCGAGTTCAAGGCGCACACCATGCGCTTTCTCGGCATCAACACCTTCTGCAAAGACTTGCTGGAGTTCGGGCACAATCAGGGCTGGGATGCTGGAGACGACAGCTGGTACGTGCCTTCGCATGACCCACGCCGCTGGGAGCGCATCGTGCGGATAGCTGCGCAACATGGGCTGATGCTATTGCCGTACTATGAGTACGCAGGGAGCATGGGCTTGAACAAAGTGGTGCAGTCCGCGCCGCTGAAGGGTCCCGGGCAGCCCTATACCGGAATCTGGTGGGGTGAGCTATACCACGCAGACGTTACCGACCCTCGCACACTGGAGGACGCCAAACGCCTGCTGGATGCCACTGTCGTGCGATATCGTGGGCAGGCGCAGTTTCTGGGAGCGTGGTTCCGCAACCGGGTCAGCCATATCCCCATCTCCTTCTCTGACCAGACGCTGGCTCGTTTCAGCGCGGAAGCGGGTGGTGGGCAAACGGTCACCCGCGAGATGCTGCGGACAGACACCGACCTGCTGGAACGATACCGCAACTGGTGGCTGGACAAGCGAAAAGCCTTCTTTCTGGCGTTGCGTGACTACCTGCGCGAGAAGGTCTCGCCCAGGTGCCTGCTGTTCTGGACAAACTGGACGGGTGAGCCGGGTCCGCCGCTGGATGGCGGTAAGACGCTGGTGACTGATGACCCGGATCTATGGAAACCGCTCCTGCCTCAGTGGTGGGAAGCGGTGCGGCTGGACGACCTGCTACGCACCGACCGGTATCTGCGCAGTATCACCCGCTATCCCGACACCTGGGGCACCGACGAGTGGCAACACGCCGAACCCCGTGCCGACCCTGAACGCTACCGTGACATCGAGGGGGTCATGTTCACGTATCCTTTCCATCGCATCTATTCCGTTTCGCGACCGGAGGACATGGACGCTTTCCGTACCCGCTCGGGGCTGACGGTGGTGCGCATGTATTCGCTGAACGAGCACCGCGATGGCGGGGTGCTGGGCGATTTCCTGTCGGACGTGGAACGCGCCGGACCCTTCTGCATAGCCTCGGAGGTGCGCGCGCTGGCTTTTGGCGACCCGTTCTATCTGGGTTATCTGGTGGGCAATACGCACTATCGGGGCTTTCCAGAGTATGTGCGACGGTTCAACGCCGCGTTCCTTGCCCTGCCCGCCCTGTCGAGCAGAAGGCTTACCGACGCCTGCGCCGATCCCGAAGTGGTGGTACGGCTCATCCCGACGCCGGGCAACCGGTTCGGCACCTATGTGGCTGTGGCGCACATCGGCTGGAAGGCAAAGCGCAACGTGCAGGTGACCCTGCCCCTCCGTGGTAAAGTGGTGGATGCGGTGAGCGGGAAACAGATCCGCCCCCTGCGTGTGGAGAGGGGCAGACTGGTGCTGAACCTCTCGCTGGATGCCTGCGAGTTGCGGTCGCTGCACGTGGCGCCGTGATTAAGAGGCATCCGGATGGTGCTCGGGCTGGCTCCAGATGGGGCTTCCATCCTCCAGCCTGAGCCATGTGCGGAAATCGCGCACGCCTTCCCACAGTTCGATTAACCTTGCGCCACAGAGGAAGCCCTCCTTACCGTATCCGCCGTAGCCGCTTACCCTTCCGTAGCACAAACGGATGCCGTGCAGGTTGCCCCAGAAGTCGTTGATATGTTCGTGCCCGACGAAGGTGCCGATGACCTCGTCGACCTCGTGCAAAGCGGCGAAGAAACCCGTGTTGATTTTCGGTGCGCACACCTCCTCGTGCTTCTCGCCGTAGCACACCTGCGTGCGCCATACCTCATCATACTCGGGAACGGGAATGTGAAAGAAGGCGAGCGACGGAATCGCCTGCATCGGCTGCGGCGCGAGGCTCCACCGCCTGCGTACCTCGCGAGCGGTGCGCACATACCACGCAATCTGGTCGCGGGCAATCCATCCCCACCCGCCGATGCTGGTGGTGGCGTAGCTGTTGGAATCGATGCCCCAGAGGAACGCAGCAGGTCTGTCGCCATGGCGGCTCAGGATGGGCAGGACGTAGTTGCCCACGCCGGTGATGTCTCGGGGACCACGTCTGCCAACGAAGTGCGCACAGCTCTCCATCACCCTCCACAGTTCGTCCCGGCGCAGAGTGCCTTCGTCGTCGTGGTTGCCCATCACTGCCGTCCAGGGTAAACCGCGTGCCTCAATCGGCTCCACCAGCTGCCGGATGCCTCGCTCAGCGTCCTTGCAATCCGCGCCTCCCAGCATGTCGCCGGTGAAGAACACCATATCGGGCTTTTCGCATTCCAGTACCGCTTCCAGCACATGGCGGGTGCGTGCGTCCCGTTCGTCGAAGTTTGTCCAGTGTGTATCGGTGAATTGCACAATGGTGAAGTGCTCGCGTCGAAAGCGCAGGTTTGTTCGCATTGCTCCTCCCAGCCTGATGACCTGGCAGAGTCTTACCCGGTCTGCTATCGGTATCCTGCAGGCTGGCGCCAGCCGGTAGTATAATGCACGCAAGGAGGGCAGGTGCTGAACTGATGAGGCTTGGTATCCCCTGGCGTCCCTCGGCCGATCGGGCACGGCGCGATGGCTGGAGCCTGAGCATCCGCGTGGCGTTCATCTGGGCAGTGTCGCAGGTCAGTCTGGTTCTGCTGTTGACCCGCCCCAACCCACGTGAGCACGCCGTGGCAATGATGGCTTCCGGATTGTTTGTGCTGTGGTGTGTGCTCGGTGGCTGGCTGATGTGGCGTTACCGGCACGCCTTCGCGCGGCGGGTTGGACGGTGGCGTATGCACTGGCAGGTGAAGTTCGTGCTGATGTGCACCCTGTTGGCGCTCATCGAGGAGGCTATCACCACCACGATGACCAACATGGCGCCGGTGTTCGGCGTGCGGGTGGGTGAGGCATACATCACCGCCTCCACGAACTACCTGGATGTGGTACTCGGGCACAGCGTGGTAGTGTTCGTGCCGATGTTTGTGGCGTGGGCGTGGCTGCTCTCGCGCTGGGACTTTGCGCCTCGGCAGGTGATGGTGCTGTTTGGGCTGACGGGCACTCTGGCAGAAGCAGGCTCCTTCGGCTGGCATAACCTGCTGGGGTGGGGGTTCTGGGTGCTGGTGTACGGGCTGATGGTGTACCTTCCAGCGTTCGCCCTGCCTCCACGTGCAAATGTTGCACCTCCGCGTTTGGTGCATTATCCCCTGGCGATGCTGTTGCCCTTTGTTTTGGCTGCTCTGGTAGCGGTTATCGTGGGGTTGTTGCATCCAGTGAAGATACATTTTGAGCCGTTGCCCTGACCGGCGCTGTAGCGCCGTCCTCGCACTGAACCGATGCGAGTTGCACGCGCTGTCGGAAGGGGGGCAGTTCGGCGGCAAACAGCAGGTTGTGCGCCCAGCCCGCGTATTCACCGAAGCGTTGGCGGAAGAGATCGCCTACCTGCCAGTATGCCCGCTCGGTGAGGGAACGTCCGCGCAGTTCGGGCAGGTAGTCGCGTCTGGCAATCTGCCATACATGCGTGTCAACAGGTATCGCCTGCGGTTTGTCCAGCGAGAAGAGACACACGCAGTCGGCGATCTTGTGCCCAACACCGGGCAGGGTGAGCAGTTCGGCGTGAGCCTGTTCGTAGGACGCTTGCCGCAGGCG
>CAKZNX010000116.1 GCA_937132045.1 uncultured bacterium | reverse complement strand
CTGGTGCGGGAACTGGGAATAGAAGAGGACGTTGCGTTGCCCGGCTTTGTGCAGCACCCTTATGCCTATATGAAGCGGGCGAGGATGTTCGTGCTCTCCTCGCGCTGGGAAGGGCTTCCTACGGTACTGGTTGAGGCGCTGGCGTTGGGTGTGCCAGTAGTGGCGACGGATTGCCAGAGTGGGCCGGCGGAGATTCTGCGCAATGGCGAGCTCGGCACGCTGGTGAGTGTTGGCAGTGTAGAAGCGCTCGCAGATGCCATTTCGCGGACACTAAGCAACGGCGGGCGGCAAGCCTCTCCGCAAGATACAATACAGTTCGGTCTCGAACATGCAGTGACACAGTATTTACAGCTGCTGGAGGCTCCAAAGCGCCACCCATGAGCAGGAAAGTGCTTCAACTATTTCTGGTAACAGTATTGTCATCGCTAACCTGCTACGGATTAGCATTGTACGGTTACGCGAAGTTTAGCTGGGGATTGGTGCTTCTGTCGCAGATGTGTCTGTTATTCATGCTACGTGCAGCATGTAAGGAGTGGAGTGCCGTAGCGCAGCTCTTTGCACTATTCTCCATCCCGTACGCGCTGAGTGGACCGGCGCAGATACTCTTTGGACAGGGTAACATCGCGGGATTTCCGCCGATGCCAGACACGAGTGTCATCGACATGTGGCTGATGGATGTATCACTCGCAGTAATCGCATTCGGTTTAGGTTTCGTTGGAATCAACCTGTTGTCTTCCAGTAACCGCTACTGTAACATAGGCAGATTTCCCTACTGGCATGGAGCCGTTACCTTTGCAGCCCTCGCATCGCTGAGCGAGCTGATCAACATGCTGAGGGCGGGCGGACTTAGCCTCCTGTTCGCCGGGAAAGCCGTCTATCAGGCAGCAGTCAGCGACATCAGCTTCACTATACCCTCTGACATCTTGGCTCAAACAAGCTTTGCCCTGCTCGGTCTGAGTATCAGCAACACTGGTAAGCTTGCAGCCCCCCTCAACGGTCGCTGGGAAGCGAGGAAAAGGGTTCTACTGTTTGCTCTGGTTATGTCGCTTCTACTGGGTATTCACACTGTTCTGGGACAGCGTATCGAACTGATAGCCTATCTCGTCTGCTTCATGCTGGGCTATACCTACCACCAGCCCTTACAGCGATTGTCCATCAGGTGGTTGTTTGCAGGCGGTGCGATTTATGCCCTGCTCACTGCTCTGTTTGCATTCCGGGGGCTAGCGCCCGCATTGGCAAGCGGACAGATAACTTTCAGTAACTTGCGTATGGATGACTTGACAGGGAGATATCTTCGCTCCTTGAACCCCGCCTCGAATGAATTTCGTGCGGCATTCGGTAACTATTACCTTCTGGTGACATCCGGCTATGAACCTCAATACGGCGCCACCCCGTTCAAATATCTGCAAAGTGCAATTCCTGCCGTTGTGTATCCTGGGCAGAAACCCCCGTCCCCAACCTATGAGTTCCGTGACAGATTTTTCCCCGAGCGGGCTTCTCGCTCGCGAATTGCAGGAACTGCCTTTTCGTCGATAATGGAAGCACGAATGAACTTCGGCGCTTCAGGGGTCTTCGTCCTGTACGCTGTCATAGGTGCGTTGCTTGCAGCTGTAGAACGCTTTAAACGACGCACGCAGTCTCCGTACTTTGCTTTGCTTTATTGTTATATGGGACCTTTAGCCGCGACATTTCATCGTTCGGGCACGGGTATCATTACATCGGCTGTTCCTATCGGAGGTGCGGTTTTAGCCGTGCTCATTTTTGCGCAGTTCTATACCGCAACGAGTATGTCAATGCTATCAAGGAAATCCACTTGACAAAGTCATTACCGCACTAGTGCAATGAATACATCATATCGACCATATCAGAAACAGATACTCTTTATCATCACAGGCTTAGCTGTTGGTGGGGCGGAAACGCAGTTGTGCCATACCGCGATACAGCTCCGCCAGCGTGGTTGGAAGGTGCGCATCGTTACCCTGCTTCCCCCCAAAGCATACGTCCATGAACTGAAACGATGGGATATACCAGTTGCCACTCTGAATATCCAGCGCAAACGCCCTGATGCCCGTCCCGTCCTGCGCCTCGCCCGAGTATTCCGCCAATGGGAACCGTCCATCGTTCACAGTCTCGTGGTTCACGCCTACCTGCCTGCACTTGTCCGGCGTCTGTTTACTTCCGTTCCCGTGCTTATCTCCAATGCACGGAGTACATACGAAGGCAGCCGTCTGCGCGAAATCATCTATCGCCTTACCGAACCCCTGTGCGACCTGACCACACACGTGTGCAGGGCGGGAGCAGAACGCTATGTTAGAGTTAAAGCTGTCCCAGCGCACAGAATCCGCCACGTCCCCAACGGCGTAGACGTTGAAGCCTTCCGACCAGACCCCGTCGCGCGCCAGCAGATACGTGCACAGCTGGGCGTAGATGACCACTCCGTGTGGCTGGCTGTAGGCTTGAGTGAAGTTTCTGGGAATTCGCCGCGACATCCCACAACTGATGAACGCTGCCGATGCCTGCGTCCTTTCCTCGTCGCGCGAGAAACTACCGAACGTTTTGTTAGAAGCACATTCCACGGCA
>CAKZNX010000115.1 GCA_937132045.1 uncultured bacterium | reverse complement strand
TGGCGCTGTATTCAAGAGACCGCCCGCAAGGCGAAGGCGCCTGCGCTCATCCACAAGGACTACACCCTGCTCTACAAGACCGTGCGCGACATTTTCAGCTCCGACACCACCCGGCTTGTGATCGACGACCCCGATGAGTTTCAGAAAGCGGTGGAGCTGGCAAGCCGCTTTGCACCCAAGCTCAAGTCGCGTATCGAACTGTACGATAAGGAAGAGTCGATATTCGACCATTTCCGCATCGAGAGCGAAATCAACCGTCTGATGAAACGGCAGGTCTTCCTGAAGTCGGGCGGATACCTGACCGTCGACGAGACGGAAGCGCTGACCACCATTGACGTGAACACCGGCAAGTTCACGGGCAGCACCAGCCTGGCGGATACCATCCTGCGCACCAACATTGAGGCGGCGGAAGAGGTAGCGCGCCAGCTGCGCCTGCGCGACCTGGGTGGTATTATCGTAATCGACTTCATCGACATGACCAGCTCGCACGACCGTCAGCAGGTGATGCGCACGCTGGAGCGCGCGCTGAAGCGCGACCGCGCCCGTACGAAAATCAGTCATATCAGCCCCCTTGGGCTCGTGCAGATGACGCGCAAGCGTACCGGCGAATCGGTGGTGGAGCTGCTGATGGAGCCGTGTCCGTATTGCGGTGGCAGGGGACGGGTGGTCGCTCCCGAATCGGTCAGCATGGACATTGAGCGGGAGCTCACGCGCCGCGCCACGTCGGAAGAGGTGGAGGCGTATCTGGTCATCGCCCATCCGCGGGTGGCGGAACTGCTCATCGGTCCAGAAGGCGAAAATGTGGACGAGCTCGAGCACGCTCTGCATTGCGCCATCTACGTGCGCAGTGACCCCGAACGGCACGTGGAAGGCTACGATATTCGCCCCGGCACCATGGCGGACTTCGACCGCTCATGGTTGGGCTTTCGTCGGGCGCAGGTGGTGGAGTGTGTGGTGGAGCCGTCCTCGCTCGGTTCCGAAGGTGCTGCTAAGTTCATCGGTTGGACAGATGGCTTTCTGCTTGACCTGAGCGACGGCGCCGAGTATGCCGGTCAGCGCGTGAAGGTACGCCTGCTGGATGTGCGTCGCTCGTTCGCCTTCGCGGAGGTGATCCCGTCGGCGCGCCCGCTCGATCGCAGCGACATTCCGTAAGGAACGTGGCGATGATGGATGGAGGGCGAACCTCCCGGTGAGCCATCCCCGTACCGGCGCTATCGCGTGTGCTCGCGAATACGCACGGGCAGGATGGAGTATCTGGCGCGTTCGTACGACTCGCGTTGCTCGTAGATGAGCACCAGATTGGTAAGCCGGCGCAGGGGGCGCATCAGCACCTTACCGCGGTAATACATTCCGGTGGAGGAACCGGCATCCAGATTGATGGCGTCCACGCATCCCAGTCGGTGCATCACCACTGCCATCTGGCTCAGCGAGATGGGTTTGCGTGTGCCCACGAACAGCAGATGGTTGTCGCGCGTCAGCCCGACAGCGAGGCGCCATGCAGGGCGTAGCAGGTTGCGGTCTCGAAAGCCCTCGGCGCGGGGGTCCACACCGATTTTGCCCGCGGTGACCAGTCTCGGACCGGAACGTATCACGAAGTCATATGCGCTCCAGTCCTCGCGACGGTTGCGCTTCACGTCCACGAACTCCACCTGATTGTCTGGGGTGACGCAAAGCGCCGTGCCGATACCACCGAAGTGCACCATCTTGCCTTCAATTACAATATCGCCGACGGGCAGATAGTTGCGCGTGCCAAAGAAGGTGCCGGTGACGGCGGCGGTAGGACGTGCTCGCGACACCATACTCTCCAATGGCTCGGTGCGACCACGTCGTTGCTTAGCCAGCATACCGGTCACCTTCACCTCTTCATCATTCATGTTCACGCGGATAATCTTCACAGGCACGTTTTGCACGGTGGTGGCGATGAGCTGCACACTGCCAGAATCCGCCTGCGCCATTGCACAGCAAAGCCACCACACCAGCGCACCGAACAGCCATCTGCCATTCATCATCCAATCCTCTCTGCTGCCGCTCTGCCACAGAGTTGTTCCACACCTGTTCTACTGTACAGAGGTGTTATTAAGATACCGTAAAACCGGTAACAATGCCAGTTTGACATGCGCGCTTCAGCGTGATAGGATTCGGGTGCAGGCTGGTCGACTGTTTTATCTGGTTCAAGGCTCATCCGAAAGGGGTGCCACGCAATGGTTCGCACTTTCTGGATATCGTTCGTCGTGATAATGATAACTGCCGTTGCCAGGGGACAGGTGGTGTTCACCGACGGGTTTGAATCCTATCAGGGGCAGGCACACTTCGAGCGGTACGATAACCCCGGCGACCTGTTTGACCCCGTCTGGTTGACGCGCAATGTGTGGCACGGGCAGACCGGTCCACCGAACCTGCAGCTGATTAACGTCGTGAGTCCATACAATCCACCCGCACCGTATCTGCCTCAGCCCGCCAACGCCAGGGCACGCACCGGCTCGCAGAGTCTGTGGCTGAAGGCGGGGGCGCATCGCGCCAATTTCGTCAACCTGTCGGCGCCGCTGGGGCTGGGCGCATACGTGGACTGGTGGTTCTACGATACGGGTTCCGCCAACCAGCAGGCAAACGCCTGGGTGGAACTGCTCTTCTACACGAACGGACTGCTGGACATAGGAGCCGGGGTCACTTTCGGACAGGTGGAATCGTTCTCTCTCGGCGCAGCGAGCTTCGACCCCGCTGCCAACCGCAATACCTATCAGGTGCGCGGGGATATTTCCGACCCGCAATACTATCCCCCCGACTCTTTCGCCAGCTTGGGAGGCGGTGCCGCCACCTGGGCGAACTTTGCCGGCACCTCGCGCTCGGTGGGATGGCATCATGCGGCTATCTGGCTCTGGAAGCCCAACGAGGTGCTGTTCGTCGTGGACGGAGTGCGACGTACCGCCCCACGCAACCCCGCATACGGGGCGACCACCGTGCGCATCCGCGGTCTCGCCAGCAACGCCACCGATTTCTACTACGATGACTTCACCGTGGGCGTGGGTATCCCGCCTGCGATGCCGCGCTCCAGCACCGCCTTGCGTATCAGCATTGGCGACTTCAGTGGCGACTACTCGCGCGTGAACCTCCGGGTGCAAATCCGCCACCCCCATGAAACCTGGGTGCTGGAGACGATAGCGAATGCTGTCGGCTCGGACGGCACTCTGCAGGTCTTTCTTCCTCAGGGCACGTGGGACCTGGCAATCAAGGCAGACCGCACTCTTCAGCGCGTTGTGCGCTCGGTGACCATCCCCGCGAGCGGCACCGTGAACGTCTCGCTGACTGCGGGCGATGCCGATGGCGACAATGAGGTGACGCTTCTCGACTTCGGCGTGCTGGTCAGTGCGTTCGGCAGTATTCTGGGCGAGCCGGGATACAACCCCTCCTGCGACTTCGACGGCGACGAAGAGGTGACGCTGCTCGATTTCGGCATTCTGGTGCGCAGCTTCGGCGAGATCGGAGAGGAGTAGCGCGTGGAGGCGTGTGGGGCGGGGGATATTTACAGGATGGCGGGCTACTCTATCGCACCAGCGTCTGCGCAGATGCGATACGCTCCATCTGTGAGGCGCATCAGAGCGAACTGGTAGTATTCTGGCACCACCTCAAACCCCACGTACCGCCTGCCCATCTCGTTCGCCACCACTGCCACCTGCCCTGACCCCAGAAACGGGTCCAGCACGAGGTCGCTGGGTCTGGAGGAATACTGCAGTATCTTCTCCACCAGCGCGTAAGGCAGTTTCGTCGGGGTCTTGATGTCGCCGTTCCAGTACTCGCGCGGGATCGCCCACACGTCCTCCATATCCCGATAGCGTGCGCTACCGCCATCTTCCGTGCGCTCATCGTGCTGGAAGCGACAGTCGGGATTGAAGTAACGTTTGCGATCGTCCTTGCACACATACAGACAATGGTAGTGCGAGGTCACGAACCGACGTCTGGTGTACACGCCGAACTGATACTTCCAGATGATGTGGTTGACGGTGATGAAGCCGACTTCGTGGATGGCGTTAAGTATGTCGCGCAGGTTGTTCCAGCCGGAGAAGACGTACATGCTACCGGTCTCTTTGAGCACCCGGTAAGCTTCGCTCATCCACTCCAGCGTGAACTGTGGATACTGCTCTGCGGGTATCTCGCTGTAGCCTTCCAGCACCCGCTCCTGCGTGCGGTTGTAGTTGGCGCGGCGCGCCTTGAAGTCGATGGCGAACGGCGGGTCGGTCACGATGAGGTCTACCGAACTGTCGGGCATCAACCTCATCCCCTCCCGACAGTCCATCAGGTAGATGTGGTTGGGCAGGATGATTAGGCTGGGCATACGAGTCAATACGACCAGTTTGCTGGGATGCCCTGCTGGTGCGATAAACAGCGGGGCGACCTCAGGTCGCCCCGCACCGCATGTCTTTACCGCTTATCCGTGCTCGATTTGCAGGGTGAGCGTCGGCGCGTCGCAAACCTCGCTCGGACCGAAGTACTGGATGGGTCCGGAGAAGCGGTAGTCGTCCTCTATCGCCCACTTCTCGCGGTTCGCCGCGAAATGCTGAAACGGCTTGCCGTCGAGGTCCACCAGCGCCTTGCGGATGACCGGTGTGGGCTTGCCTTTGCGCATCTCGATGTTCAGCATCATGGTCACCGGCACACCGCCTGCCTCCCATTCGTCCGCGCTGCACATGAGGTTGCGCACATACACGGTGTAGCCCGTCTGTCCGGCGCGGATGAGCTGCGCTGCCGCGTAGCCCAGCGTGTAGGCGTAGTCGGCATCGAAGTTGGATGGTGCAGCACAGCGACCCTCGTAACCGAAGAAGTGGCTCAGCGGGCTGAACTTCACCTCTTTGGCTCCGCCTTTCGCCTGCAGGAGGCGGATGCGGTCCGACACGAGGTCGATCAGCAGGCGCTCGGTTTCAACCTGCGAGAGGGGCACGTTGCCGTGGCTATCGCGGCGCAGAAGCACCTCCTGAATGTCCTGAGGCAGAGAGCCGTACACCCGCGCGCTGTGGTCGGTGAGCTTGGTGTTAAGGTACTGTACGCGCTCGGAGTGGTCGGGCAGGCTGTGGATGTACGCCTCTTCCGTGCCCAGAATGGCGCTGAGCTCGTCGATCAGCGCCTTCAGGTCGCCGATGAACTCCACCAGCCCCTCCGGCAC
>CAKZNX010000114.1 GCA_937132045.1 uncultured bacterium | reverse complement strand
CACGGCAGTTTGCTCAGCAGGGCGTGCCCCTTATCGTGGCAGCAGGTGGCGACGGAACGGCAGGCGAGGTGGCGCACGGTATGGTGGGCACCCACGCCCGAATGGGCATCTTGCCCCTGGGCACCGGCAACGACTTCGCCCGTTGTGTAGGCATCCCTCAGAATCTGCCGGAGGCGGTGGAAGCCCTCTTCACCGGCACGCCGAGGCGCGTGGACCTGGGCGTGGTCAACGGACGACACTTCCTGAACATCGCGGGATGCGGTTTCGACGCCGCTGTAGCCCACCGTGTCAACCGAGGGTACCGATTCCTGAACGGCACCGCAGCCTACATCGCCGCTGTGCTGCAAACCCTTGCCACCTTTCAGCCTGCGCAGATGCACATCACCATCGACGCCGACAGCCTCACCGAACGCATTCTGCTGTGCTCCGTGGCAAACAGCCAGTCGTACGGCGGTGGAATGCGCATCGCTCCGTTCGCGCAGGTGGACGACGGATTGCTGGACGTGTGCATCGCCAAAGCGGTGAGCAAACTGGAGTTCGTGCGCGTCTTCCCTCGTGTTTTCAAAGGCACACATATCGCTCACCCCCGCTTCCTCATGCTGCAGGCAAACCGCGTCATCGTGGAGAGCGTTCCGCCAGTGCCCGTGCTGGTGGACGGAGACGTGATGGGCACCACACCCGCGCAGTTCGCGGTGTGTCCGGGCGCGATAGAGGTGATTCTCCCTAGCAGGTAACCCCTTCAGCCTGAGGGACTTGTATTTTTCTACTGTCTATAGCAAAATGATAATGAAATGGAAACATCGGTCACTGCACTGTGCGTAGATTACTATAGCCTGTAGAACAAGAGTGCTATCAGGGAGGTTACAACCATGCGATTCACGACTGCGATTGTGCTGGCGATGGTCGCGTTACTGGCGATCACAGTTGTGGCTCAGCCAAAGAAGACCCCTGCTGTTGGGCTTACGTGCCCTGTTTCCGGCGAGGCGGTCAAAGACCTCAAAAGGGCGCCATCGGTGCAATATGAAGGGCGCACCATCTACCTGTGTTGCAGACGCTGTGTGGGCACATTCAACAGCAACCCAATGCGGTATGCGTCCAAGCAGCTGGTGCGATGTCCTGTTAGCGGTGAGGTAGTCAAGGACCCTGCCAAAGCGCAGACATCCGTGCACCAGAACAGGGTGTATTACTTCTGCTGTGCGAAGTGCAGGCCGCAGTTCGACAAAGAGCCGGCAAAGTACGCCAGACAGCAGAAAGCGCCTTCGGCGTCTCCCCCTTCCCACGAGGGGCATTCTCACTCGCACTAAAGGAGGCGACTAGCCGTGCGAACGCTCGCGCAGTTCCTTCGAACACACTGGGCAACCCTGTTGATGATCGCCTTGCTCTTCGCTGGAACCGGTTACATCGTGCGCACCAAACGCCCACCCGGCTCCATGACCGTCATCGAGGCGCAGGCGATGGACATGAGCCACACAGGCACGCCTGTCGGGTCGGTACCTGTTGCCACAGAGAAGGTGACCTCGATAACTTTCGTCCCTACCGTCACCTACACCGGATCGGTGGTTGCCTACAACGACACAGATGTTGTGGCGCGCGTGGAGGGCTGGGTGGTGGATATGTTCGTGTATCCGGGCGAACAGGTAGGGCAGGGGCAGCTGCTAGCCCGACTGGACTCGCGCGAGCGTTCCGCCCGTCTGCAGGAGGCTGAGGCAGGTGCCGTTGCTGCCCGTTCCGACCGGGAGGCTATGCGCCGGGAGGTCGAGCAATCCCGCGCCGACCTCGAGGAGGTAGAGCGCAAGCGCGACGCGGTACAGGTGATGGTGCGCCGGGCACAACATGAGCTGGATGCCGCACGACAGGACCTGCAGATAGCCCGTGCTGAGCGCGAGGAAGCGCAGGCAGAGATTACTGCCGCCCAGGCAAACGACAGTTACTGGCACGCAGAGGACGCTCGTACCGAGAGGCTGTTGGCAGCAGGCGCCATCTCCAGGGAAGAGCGCTAGCGTACCCAGGCAGAAGCCGCGAGGGCTCGTACCGAGCTGAGTCAGGCTCGCATCCGGCTGAGCAAGGCGGAAGCGCGAGTCCAGCAGGCGCAGGCGATGGTGGGCGCTGCCGAGGCGCAGCTGGCTCAGGCAGAACTCGAGGCACAGGCGATGACCGCGAGTGTCCGGCGTGCGTCCGCCGCACTGCGGACCGCTCAGATGAAGCTACAGCGCGCAGCGGCAATGCAACAACAGGCAGAAGCCAC
>CAKZNX010000113.1 GCA_937132045.1 uncultured bacterium | reverse complement strand
ACCGATGAGCGCTTGGAGCAGTTGGCGGCGGAGGTTCGCGCCCTGGCGGAGGCACAGCGTCGCACAGAAGAAGCCTTCGCTGCCTATCGGGCGCAGACAGATGCGCGGCTTGACCGTCTGGAGCGCGGGCAACAGCGCCTCGAGGTCGCCTTCGAGCGCTTGCAGCGTGAGGTACGGAACCTCTCCAACACCATCGGAATGACAGTAGAAGACGAAGCGGAGGACATGGTCGGGTGGGTGCTGAAACAGCGCGGATACACCATCCGCAAGTCCATCCAGTCTGCTATCATTGATGGTGAGGTAGATGTCATCCTGCTTGGCACCGATCCACAAGGTGTCGCAATTACCGTTGTGGTTGAGGTGAAGCACCGACTGGGTGCGAAGGAGGTTCACCGCTGGGCGCAGCGGGTGCAATCGCGGGGTTACCAGCGGCGACTGCAGGAGGCGGGTTTCCCACCCCCGTATCTGCCCTATGTGTTTGCCATGCGTGTGGATGAACCTGCTCTGGATGCCGCCCAGACACTGGGCATCGGTCTTGTGAAGCCAAAGGGTGAGCAGATACAGGGCACACTGATTGTATCGGGTGGGACAGCGCGGTAAGGTGTTGGCTTACAGCGCGTGGCAAATCCTGCTGGGAACCCTTGCAGCTTTCCTCATTGGGGTCTCCAAAACAGGTGTGCCGGGTATTGGCATCCTCGTAGTGCCTATGCTCGCTGCAGCGTTCGGGGGCAGGGCTTCAGTTGGCGCCATGTTGCCCATGCTCATTGTGGGTGATATTTTCGCGGTGTGGTGGTATCGCCATCACGCGCAATGGAATCGGCTGATAGCCCTGCTTCCCTGGGTGGTGGTCGGCATGGCACTCGGAGCGCTTCTCCTGTGGCAACTGGGCGAGGCAGAAGTGAGCCGAGACCTGCTGGAGCCGATCATCGGGTTCCTTGTGCTCGTCATGCTTGCTGTTCACCTGCTTCGCCAGCAGTGGGGCGACCGCCTGGCGGCGCACTCGCGCGCAGCGGTGGCAACCACCGGCACGGCTGCAGGCTTCGCCACCACTGTTTCCAACGCTGCAGGACCTATCATGGGCATTTACCTGACAAGCCTTGGGCTACCTAAAGAACAGTTTATGGGCACCTCGGCGTGGTACTACTTTGCGGTTAATCTCTCCAAACTACCCATTTTTGTGATGTTGACCCTGATCAATCCCGCCAAACCGATCATCACAGCTCAGAGCCTGTTGTTCAATGCGGCGGTAATCCCGGTGATTGTGGCGGGAGTGTATCTCGGCAGATGGCTCCTGCCGCGCATCCCGCAGAAGGCGTTCGACGCGGTGGTGCTGGGGTTGGCGGCAGCGGCTGCGCTCAAGCTCATCTTCGCTTAGGAGGAACTGGAACGATGATTATACCGACCGACGGGATGGTGATTACACAGGATACCGTTCTCGAGCCGGGGGTGTATCACCTGCCCAACGGTATCACTGTTGCTGCCGATGGAGTTACGCTGGACGGCAACGGGGCGCTACTGGTAGGCAAGGACTATGGTGGTGCAGGCGTGCGTGTGGAGGGGCGTCGTGGCGTCACCATCAAGGGGTTGCGTCTGCGCGAATACTATCACGGCATCCGTGCCGTCGATTGCAGGAGCCTGACCATTACCGCCTGCCAGATTACCTCTACCGCTGAGGTGGAACCAAACACCATCTTTCTGGACATCTGGCTTCCGGCTGAGAAGGCGTATGGCGGGGGTATACTGCTGGTTCGCGTGCAGGAGGGTCTGATTACCGACAATGACCTGCAACACCAGATGAACGGCTTGCTGGCGTACAGCTGTCGCCATCTCACCGTACGGCGCAATGTGGCGAACTACTGCAGCGGATTCGGTTTCCATCTGCACGACACCAGTGACAGCCTGTACGAGGACAACTACGCCGACTTCTGTTGTCGGTATGAGCCTCGTGGCGAACGTTACGGGCACATGGGGGCGGATGCGACGGGCTTCCTGATTGTCTACCGCTCGTGCCGAAACACGTTCCGGCGCAACTGCGCCCGTCTGGGAGGGGATGGTTTCTTTCTGGCAGGCATGACGCCTCAGATGGAGCCGGTTGGGTGCGATGACAACCTGTTTGAGGACAACGACGGCTCGTACAGTCCGAATATCGCTTTCGAAGCCACGTTCAGCCGGGGCAACGTTTATCGCAACAACTTTGCCAACTACTGCAACTACGGCTTCTGGCTGGGCTTCTCGCGGGACTTTGTGATTGAGGACAACCGCATGTTGCATAACCGTCAGGCGGGGATCGCCGTGGAGAACGGAGTGGGGTTCACCGTGCGTCGGAACACGTTTCAGGCGTGTGGACACGGTATCTTGCTGTGGAGCAAGCATGTGCCGGAGTTCGCCCGATCCGCCCGCGAAAACGACACCAGCCGTGAATGGCTGATCGAGCAGAACGTTTTCAACCGGTGTGGTAAGGGTGTGCGCATCGCGGCGAATCAGGACCATGGCATCCGCAGCATGGAGATTCAGGAAGGCGAGCCAAGTGCGCCACCTCCGCACAGCCATACCATCCGCAAGAACGAATTTCAGGAGAACCGCGTAGGCATCGAGCTGGTGAAAGCCGACCGCACGGTGATCACCGAGAACCTGATGCACCGCAACGTGGAGGCGAATATTCGCCTCGATGATGCGCAGGACACCACCATGCAGTTCAATGTGGGCTATGCTGGAGGTTACCTGTAGAGCCGTGCGGTAACCCGACGGGGCGACCCTCTACGGGTCGCCCTCAAAGTTATGGTGTCCAGATACGGATTTCGTGGAGCACCTGGTCTCCCCCGTAGCCGCCGATAACAGCGAGGCGGTTGATGGGCTGTTTGGGGTTCGGGTCGGCGGTATACAGCACCGGCTTGCCGTCCACCAGCAGCCACAGCTCGCCTGCTCGGCGCGAAAGTTGCAGGGTATGCCTTCCCGGTGTCATCATCACCTCGCCATCACCCTCTTCGCGCCCGAACAGCCGGAACCTGGTGATGGTGTTCCCATAACCGCCGACAAAGGCGATATAGTCCACACCGGCACTCATCTGCTGCGTGCTGGGCAGAAACGCACCGAGTACGCCGTCCTGTTTCGCCTCGATCTGTACCCAGAAGTCGAACTCCATAGCGTTCAATCCGTCTACGTATGCCACGGACTCTTCGTGTCCCTGATGGCGAAGTACGTCGTTCTCGAGCTTCCAGCCGCTGCCGGTGAACTTCAGCGCCGGATCGTTCGGAGTAAGGACGCGCGTTGCGGTCTCGCGGCTGAGCTCGGCTGGGGCGTTGGTGGGCATCGGGAAGCGCCCATCCGGCTCCAGCATCACCGCATAAAACAGATGGTACGGCTCGTACACGGAATATGCCTTGTCGTCACCGGCGATGACGTCGATGGACGCGCCGATCTCGCGCCCGCCCCGTGACCAGTACCAGACGCCTTCGCCGCGGTTGGGTAGGCTGAACTCGAAGACGGTGGTGCCATCCGCCTTGCGAGAGGATTTCCACTTCAGCCCGGGAGCAGGCGCCCACGGCGAGCGTACGGTCAACGTCTCTCCGTTCAGCACCTCGAGACTCTGGATACCTTCACGGGAGAAGACGCCCTTACCCTCTCCGTCGAGAACGGCGTAGATGCGCTTCCAATCGCCCTTCACGATGAAAAGCCCGTAGTAGGCGTTCTCGTCATGCGCCTGCTTGAACACAAAGCGCATCCCGCCCTTATTCATCTCGCCGGAGGGAGGGATGCCAGACCACTCGCGGTCGTCTCCGTCTACCGTCGCGCGATAGGCGACGATGAATGGCTTCCAGGGGTACAGCGGATAGGGATCCATGTCGTCTGGCAAGCCGTCACGGTCGCTATCGGGATGGCGGGGATCCGGTTTGACGTACTGGGGGGCTGGTTTGTTGAAGGTGAACTGCAGGTGCGCTGGCGCCCACGTGCTTAGCATCACCTTCCTCAGGTCGGATATCCTCCCGTCGGTGGAGCGTTTGCGTGGGTCACTGCCAAAGCGCTTCTCATCCAGCGGGAGGCGCGGCTCGTCGTCAGGCACGCCGTCCTCATCTGCATCGCGCACGGTAAGCGTGTAACCTACATACATCCTTAGCCACTGCGCATCGGTGAGGGTACGATCCCAGTACGCCATGCACTGCCAGTGTTCGCCATGTCTGCCGGCGGTGTTCCATGTGTTCTCCGCCACAGTACCGTCGGGGCGTATCTGGCGGTAGCGCGGTTCGGGGTGGTTGAATACGATGCGCTCGTCCTCGCGGTTCGCCAGTGAGAAGGCACCGAACGACTCCATCTGATGATGGAACTCGTGCGTGACCAGCCACGCGGTATCTCCGCCCCCCAGAAATTGCGACCGCGCGGGCACGCCGTCTGGCAAGCCATCGACGCCATAGGTGCCTCCACCTGACCCGTAGAACTCCCACTTGCTGGTGCGTGGGTTCCAGCGTCGCGGAAACGCCTGTTCGATCTGCCCGGGGTAGGGGCGCTCTTCGTAAACCGGTTTGGTATTCGTCTGAAGCGGGTTCCGGGTATCGAGGATGGTGAACTCGCCGCCGCCCGGCCCGCGGAAATCCTCGCCCGGGTAGCTTCGGCAAACGGGCCAACCTTGGTAGAATGGGTCGGCGTTCTCCGGCTCAGGTCCCCATCTCTGCCACCGGTCGTCGATAAACAGCTGGAAGTCCACCCAGAAGCGCATTCCGCTATTCACCCAGAAGAAGCGGGATGCCGCGGCATATTCCTGCCGGATAACCTCTATCTGCTGGGGGGTGAGCTTCTGGGGACGCGGGGCGATAGCTCCGGTGCTGTCGTGCGCCGAAGCGACGTTCAGCACATTGGGCATAATCAGCACCTTCACAGGGATGTGAATGATTGTCTTGTAGCCATTTGGTGCCAGCGTGGACACGGCGTATTCCCGTCGCCATGGCGGTTGAGCTCCCCAGCGTGTCTCGTCGGGAGTGGGCACAGCGCCGGGATCGTAGATGCGGTAGTAGTAGCGTTTGCCCGGCTTGAGCCCGTCGATGGTCACAGTATGCCACTGTCGGCGTCCCGCCACCTGCACGATGCGAACGTTCGTCTGCGCCCAGAAGTCGGTCTTCCTGCCCTCTGGACGCCATGCAATCATCGGGATGTCGCTCTCGCGTACCTGCACCCTGCTTTCACAAGGGTGCTGGGTGAAATACTGGAGGGTGAAGCTGTTGCGTGTGATACGGGTCACGGGGCGGGTCGGGTCGTTCAGTGGGGCGTTATCGTCGCCTGCATGAACCGCTGCCGACACCATCAGCATGCACACCGCACCCAACACAGCGAAAGTTCGTCGCGTCTTCATCTCCTGCTCCTCACGGCGATGTCTCCGTACCATCGCCGGATTACACGACAACCTGACCAATGTCCTGCTGGATAGCCACGCTATGAAAAGCCGATCTCCAGTATTCCTCACCGGCGGAAGCGCTTATCCAATGTGGCAAGGTCAGGCTAGACGAGGTGCATGGAGTATGAGGCTAACACACTTTCTGCTGTTCTTGCTTGTTGCGACCGTTTGGGCGCCGCGTGCTCTTGGCGCTGGTGTCGTGGTCGGCGCTATCGGAGGCGGTGCCCCCGGTGTAACGGAGCCTGTCGCAGTCGGGTCGGATCAGACTCTGTATGCGTCGGTCTGGAACGATGCATCCAGCGTGCAGTTCCATGTGCTGGACTCGCATGGCAATCTGGTCTATACCAGCGCTTATACACCTGTCGGCTGGGATGGCTCGGTGACGATGACGTGGTCGCCTCCGTTTGCCGATACGTTCACCGTATGGGCAGTTAGCTACGACTCGTCAGGCAACGAGCTGGATCGTCAGCAGGTGCTTCTTGTCTCCGCCTATCAGCCGGATGCGCGAGGTTTCATCACTGGCGGCGGCTGGCTAAGTATGGACGGCTACCGACGCACTTTCGGATTTGTGGCGCAGGTGCAGCGCAAAGGCACCATCAGGGGCAGTTTGGAATATCAGCGACACGGCTTGGGAGTGAATTTGAAATCGGTCGCTGTGGACTGGGTATACGCTCCGAGCGCCAGCGAGGGCTATTTCAGCGGATGGGCGACCATCAACGGCGCAGGTGAATATCGCTTTTACGCGGCAGTGCTGGACAGCGGCGAGCCAGGTAGAGGCGACTTCTTCGCTGTATGGGTGTACACGATGGACGGTTGTCTGGTATTCGCCGACTGGGGCTATCTGGCTGGCGGCAACATCGTCATCCACGGCAACCGCTAGGGTCGCTTCGCACTGTGACATTTGACCCGTTGCACAGGGGCAGCGCAAGACGCTGCCCCTGAGGTTTTCGAGGCGTTCCGACAGCGTTGGATACCATTTATTAAGATTGGTTTAACATCAGCCGTGGTGGGGAATTCGTAGTCTGGGTGTATAATAACGATGAAGTGAAACGGATTGAGTGTATTATCCGCCCATTCAAGCTGGATGAGGTGAAGCTGGCGCTGAGCGAGCTCGGGGTCGTCGGGATGACTGTCACCGACGTGCGGGGACGAGGAAGCAACGAGGAGTCTCGCGAACACTATCGCGGCGCCGGCTACACCATCTATCTACCCCCGAAGGTCAAGATCGAAATGATCGTCCGCGATGAAGACGTGGAGCCCATCGTGCAAACCATCCTGCAATACGCGCGTACCGGCGAGCCAGGTGATGGCAAAATCTTCATCCTGCCGATGGAGGATGCCATTCGGGTGCGCACGGAAGAGCGTGGCGACGTGGTGTTGTGACGTACACTATTCACAAGGAGGAATGGCAAGCTTGAAGCGACACGCTTTCACTCTAATCGAGCTGCTGGTGGTTATCGCCATTATCGCGATACTGGCAGCGATCCTGTTCCCGGTCTTCTCGCAGGCGCGGGCGAAAGCACGTCAGGCGACCTGCACCAGCAACCTGAAGCAGATTGGTCTGGCGTTCCTGATGTATGCTGCGGACTACGACGGCAAGTTCCCCACGCCAGGCGGACAGCGTCTCATCAACCCGGCAACCGGGCTGTGTGAGTTCCCCTCCAACGGCTGGGTGCAGTCGGCGGCCGCGGGGTTGGGGCAGGACATCGGTGGCATCTTCCCTTACGTCAAGATGCGCACCAATAACCCTTCATCCAATCTCTGGTCCTGTCCGCACGCCATCCCGGGTGCGAACAACGCCTTTTCGCCCGGTCAGAACTACGTGATGAACGACTACGTGCGTGCGGCACACCCGGGACAAGCGTTCACGCGCAGCGCCTGCAGCACCAGCAGTGCGGGCTACTTTGACGGCGCCTCCGATGCAAGCCTGGCGCAACCCGCCCAGACCATTCTGGTATTTGAGGGTGCTCAGCGCACGAACGGCTCCGTGGCGCGCAACGGGAGCATCTATTTCAGTCTCGGCGCGACCAGTGCCCATCCCCCAATTCCTGTGAATAACCCGACCGTGTACCACAGTAACGGCAGCAACTTCGTGTTCTGCGATGGGCATGTGAAGTGGGCACGCCCCGAAGCCACCTGGACGAATGACCACCGCAACCAGAACGCATGGCTGCGCACCTACAACCCGACTTACTGGGACGTGCTGGTGAACGTTCTGCGTGTTGGACCGGGCGGCGGTAGCGTGGACATGTGGGATCCGCAGGTGCCGAGCGTGGTCTACCCATAAGGATTGCGTTGGTTTTGGGGTGGGTCTTCCCCACCCCAAAACGTCCACCGCTTGCAGTATAATACTTTTCGATTGCACTCTGGAAACTCTCTGGCGAAGACACTTCGGTGAGCACATCTACCCTGTCTCGGCGTGAGCTGGTGCTGGCCTCGGCGTCTCCGCGCCGTCGCGAGCTGATAAGCCTGTTTGGTCTACCGTATCGTGTCCTCCCCCCTGCCGAAGTGGATGAGTCGATACATGACCACGAACCCGCTGACAAGGCTGCGACACGGTTGGCACGTCTCAAAGCGCATTCTACCGCATCCCGGATTGACACAGGAGTGGTGCTGGGGGCGGATACCATCGTGGTTTGCGACGGACAGTTGCTGGGCAAGCCGGTGGATGAGGAAGACGCCCTGCGGATGCTTCGCCTGCTAAATGGTCGCGAGCATCAGGTCTACACCGGCGTGGTTCTGCTGGAGGTGTCTGGCGGTTTGGTCGTACGTGAACAGAGCGATGTGGTGTGCACCCGCGTCTGGTTCCGGAGAGTGAGTGAACATCACCTTCGCCGCTATGTGGCGACAGGGGAACCGCTGGATAAAGCGGGGGCGTATGGTGCGCAGGGGTTCGGCTCCACGCTCATCGAACGCATTGAAGGCTGTTATTTCAATGTGGTGGGATTACCGGTCTCGCGCGTGTGTGCGATGCTGGAATCGTGGGGATTCGTTCCTCTGGGCACGGTAGCCGAAAAAAACCTGTGAAATTCGCCCCAAAATGGCGCCAAATTCGCGGAAAAATGGTTGACAAATCGCGAGCGGTTGTGCCATACTAATATTTCGTGTGTAAGCGTAGGAGGGCACCCGGATGAAGACTATCCAACACTCGGCAACGCGTACCTCTAAGCCAGTCGAACTCCCCAACCTCGTTGCAGTGCAGCTTGAGTCATACCGTTGGTTTCTGGAAGAAGGGCTTCGGGAACTCTTTCAGAACTTCTCGCCGATTTACGACTTCACGGGTCAGCAGTTTGTCGAACTGCTGAACTTCACGCTGGGCGAACCCAAGTACAGCCTCGAAGAGTGTCGCGACCGCGATATGACCTTCGAGGCACCCATACGGGTGCATGTGCGGTATGGACGTATCGAGGGCGGCGTGCCCAGCGAAATGCAGGAGTCGGAAGTATATCTGGGCGACCTGCCCCTGATGACCGACAAGGGCACCTTTATCATCAACGGGCGCGAGCGCGT
Organism: uncultured bacterium; assembly: GCA_937132045.1. Lineage (GTDB taxonomy): Bacteria > Armatimonadota > HRBIN16 > HRBIN16 > HRBIN16 > HRBIN16. The sequence continues at coordinate 3,390 of CAKZNX010000113.1, read as the reverse complement.
GGTGGTTAGCCAGATTCTGCGCTCGCCAGGTGTGTATTTCGAGAACGTTTTCGATAAGATTTTCCGAAAAGGCACGCCCACAGGGCAGTGGCTCGAGACCTATCTGAGCAATAAGAACATCTTCGGTGCGAAAATTATCCCAAACGAAGGACCCTGGATCGAGGTCGATACCGGCGCCAACGATGTGGTGACCATGCGTATCGGACAGGGGCGTGCGTTGCCCATCACCACCTTCCTGCGTGCGCTGGAGAACTTTGCCGAGGCATGTGTGCCCCGTTACATGAAGGTGAAAGACGCCCTTCATCGTCGGTATGAGGGCTTGGTCGAATCCGGAGTGGACACCGATACCGGCGAGGTGTTGAACACCCAAACCGACCTGCAACAGGTGCAGGGCTATTACCGGCGCGGGCCGCGGGTGTCGGCGAAGCCACTGGTAAACCCCGACACGGGTGAGGTGCTGCTGAACGTCGGCGATCGCATCACCGAGGAGTTTCTGCAGAACCCCGAACTGCCGCAAGATGTGCTGGAGATGGAGGTGGCGGTCTCCTCGCCGACCGATACCACTGAAGACATCCTGCGCCTGTTCGGCACGCGCGTGCGCATCGAGAACCCCACCCGCGAACAGCTGGAAGGCAAGTACGCCACCACTGACATCATGGAGCCGCGTGGGCGCAAGGCGCTGGTCAAAGCCTTCCATCGCATCGACGCGGAGATCGCGCGACGCATCGAGGGACTGGGGCTGCCGGAGATCGAGGTACTGGACGTGCCCTCTATTGTGGTGGCAACGCTGGAGCACGACCCCACCCACGACAAACGCGAGGCGCTGATGGATATCTACCGCAAGATGCGTCCCGGCGACCCGGCAACGGAGGAGGGCGCACGAGCGCTGATCGCCTCGCAACTGTACGACAACCGCCGCTATGACCTGGCGCGCGTGGGGCGCTACAAGTTGAACAAGAAGCTGGGGCTTAACCTCCCGCTGGACGTGCGCACGGTGACCAAGGAAGACTTCGTTGCCGTGATCGAGTACCTGCTGAAGCTGGATCGCGGCGAGGGCGAGGTGGACGAGATCGACCACCTGAAGAACAAGCGCGTGCGTGCCATCGGCGAGCTGTTGCAGAGCCAGTTGCGCAACGGCTTCCTGCGCATGGAGAAGGTCGCCAAAGAGCGCATGACCGCCATGGACGAGGGGCAGATCATGCCGCAGGTGGTTCTGGCAATCAAGCCGGTTGCCGCAGCCATCAAGTCTTTCTTCGGCTCCAGCCAGCTGTCGCAGTTTATGGACCAGACCAACCCGCTGAGTGAGCTCACGCACAAGCGACGCCTGAGCGCACTGGGACCCGGAGGCTTGACTCGCCAGTCCGCAACGCTGGAAGTGCGCGATGTGCATGACAGCCACTACGGGCGTGTCTGTCCCATCGAAACGCCAGAAGGTCCGAACATCGGACTGATCAGCCAGCTGGCAATCTACGCGCGGGTGAACGAGTTCGGATTCATCGAGACCCCCTATCGGCGCCTGAAGAGTGGCAAGGCGATTGACGAGATCGTGTATCTCTCGGCAGAGGAGGAAGAGCAGTACCGCATTGCTCCGGGCGATACGCGGCTGCTGGAGGACGGCACCATCGCGGAAGAGTTCCTTCAGGTGCGTCATCAGGCAAACGAGGCAAACCGCTATCCTATCGTGCGCCGCGACGAGGTGGACCTGATGGACGTTTCGCCCGTGCAGCTGGTATCCATCGCCACGGCGCTCATTCCGTTCCTGGAGAGCGACGACGCAGCGCGCGCCCTTATGGGGTCCAACATGCAGAAGCAGGCAGTGCCCCTGTTGCGCTCGTCGGCTCCGCTGGTGAAGACTGGTCTGGAGCGGCGCGCGGCAATGGACTCGGGGGCGCTGGTGATTGCCCGGCGCGATGGCACGGTCACTTCGGTAACCGCGGAAGAGATCGTGGTGCGCACGGAGGACGGCAATCTGGACATCTACCCGCTGCTCAACTCGATGCAGTCCAACCAGTCCACCTGCATCACCCAGAAGCCTATCGTGAGCAGAGGCGAACGAGTGCGGGCGGGAGAGGTCATCGCCGATGGACCCTGTTCCGATCACGGTGAGCTGGCTCTGGGCAAGAACGTGCTGGTGGGCTTCGTGCCGTGGGGCGGCTACAACTACGAGGATGCCATTTTGGTATCGCAGCGGCTCGTCCGCGACGATGTGTTCAGCTCCGTCCATATCGAGCGATACGAGGTGGAGGCGCGTGACACCAAGCTCGGACCGGAAGAGATCACCCGCGACATTCCCAACGTGGGTGACGATGCCCTGAAAGACCTGGACGAACACGGTATCATCCGCATTGGCGCACAGGTGCAGCCAGAGGATATCCTGGTCGGTAAGGTTCAGCCGAAGGGGCAGAGCGAGCTCAGCGCGGAGGAGCGTCTGATTATCGCCATCTTTGGCAAGAAGGCGGAGGAGACGCGCGACGTGTCGCTTCGCCTGCCGCACGGCGAGAAGGGCAAAGTGATCGACGTGAAGGTGTTCTCACGCTTCCGCTTCAAGTGCAAGGAGTGCGGACACGTGCACCACTTCAGCAAGCGGCCGGAGGAGAAGCCCGAGTGCGAGCGCTGCCGTGGCGAGCTGGAGCGCATCTCGCCGGATGACCTGCCGCCGGGTGTGAACATGCTCGTGCGAGTGTATGTGGCGCAGAAGCGCAAGCTGATGGAAGGCGACAAGATGGCAGGACGCCACGGAAACAAAGGCGTCATCTCCAAGATACTGCCGGATGAGGACATGCCCTTCCTGCCCGATGGCACGCCCGTGGACATCGTGCTGAACCCGCTGGGGGTGCCTTCGCGCATGAACATCGGGCAGATTAAGGAGACTCACCTCGGGTGGGCAGGGCACTACTTCGGCACTGCATATGAGGAGCCTGCGTTCTCCGGCACGCGCGAGGAGGACATCCTGGCGGAGCTGGAGCGTATGGCGAAGCACGTGCGACGCATCGTGCTGCAGAACTACGTGAACTCCGACCTGAAGCTGGGCATGGAGTTCCGCGACGACCAGACTGCCGAAGAGATGCTTGCCGAGATTCGAGCCAAACTGCGCCAGATGCCCATGTACCAGCTGGAGGCAATTGCCGCGAAGGTGAACGCACCGCCGGTCATCTCGCCGCTTTTGATGACAGAAGCCGAGGTGTTGCAACTTCAGGAGCGCGACGGCAATATCGACGAATCGCGCCTTGCGGAACCGCTCAAGAACCCTGCGCCGGCGGACATGGTGGAGCATGTCATCGAGCGTATCCGCGAGAACACGTGGCGTCGATGTGGCATCGACGAGCGAACGGGTAAGTGTGTGGTGCGCGACGGGCTGACGGGCGAGCCCTTCGACAACCCGCTGACGGT
>CAKZNX010000112.1 GCA_937132045.1 uncultured bacterium | reverse complement strand
CGAGTTTCAATCCCTTATAGGTAGGCTCGTAACGATCCACAGAGGCCGAGTTTTTTACTGTGGTCTGCGTTTCAATCCCTTATAGGTAGGCTCGTAACTGACCACCACTGGAACCTCGTCGCCGAATCGGGTACGGGTTTCAATCCCTTATAGGTAGGCTCGTAACAACATCGTTCCTGGGTTTCAGAAGGTTAAAGTGCGCGTTTCAATCCCTTATAGGTAGGCTCGTAACGGGACACAAGGCACGAGAAGCAACAGGACTCGTGACCGTTTCAATCCCTTATAGGTAGGCTCGTAACGGCCAGACCCTGGAACTTCTCACGGACGTATACTAGTTTCAATCCCTTATAGGTAGGCTCGTAACAAAGGTGGAACGCACGTTCGTAGCGGCCATAGTGGCGTTTCAATCCCTTATAGGTAGGCTCGTAACCAGACGTTTTTGACAGTTTAGGCAAATTTTCAATGTGCAGGCTAGCGGATACCCCCGCTCCACCACCACTTTCAACCCCATTATAGAGAACTCCTGCAGGAAAATCAAGCCTTTTGACGGATTTTTTTGCGCAATTTTTATTGAGCTACGCTAGGAGAGTCGTCTACCTCCTTCGTGGACCGGGCGAATCGGAGGTAGACGACTCCTTTTTGTCACTGCCTTCCGCCCCCCCGCACTGCTCCTGTCTGCGACAGGAGCGCGTTCTGACAGGCTACACCGACCCTCCGATACTTCGTGTCGCATCCGCACAGGCGCGGCAGAACGAGGTAAAATAGAGCTATCTGACCGACAAAGGAAGCCACGCCATGAGCGTCCATCGCACCGATTTTGTGGTCATTGGCAGTGGTATCGCCGGGCTGACCTTCGCCCTGCGCGCCGCACAGCACGCGGAGGTGGTGGTCATTACCAAGAAAGAGCGCAGCGAGTCCAACACCAACTACGCGCAGGGCGGCATCGCCGGCGTGCTTTCACCCGAAGACACCTTTGAACTGCACATTCAGGACACGCTGAACGCCGGGGCGGGGCTGTGCCGTGAGGATGCGGTGCGCGTGCTGGTGGAGGAGGGACCGGGGCAGATTCGCCGGTTAATTGAACTCGGCGCCCGCTTCGACATGGAGAGGGATGCACACGGCAACCCCATGCTGGCGCTCGGACGGGAGGGCGGACACTCGCGCCATCGCATCGTGCACTATGCCGATCAGACCGGCTGGGAGATCGAACGCACCCTGCTGGAAGCCACACGCCACCACCCGCGCATCACCATCTACGAGCACTTCTTTGCGCTCGACCTGATAGTGCACGAGGGGCAGTGCGTGGGCGTGTGGGTACTGAACACACATTCCGATCAGCCCGAGGCGTTTCTGGCACGGGCGGTTCTGCTGGCAACCGGCGGATGCGGAAAGGTCTATCCGCACACCACCAACCCGCCCATCGCCACCGGCGACGGCATCGCCATGGCGTTTCGCGCCGGCGCCTGCATCGCCAACATGGAGTTCATGCAGTTCCATCCCACCACGCTGTATCATCCGGCGGCGCGCAGCTTCCTCGTCTCGGAGGCGGTGCGCGGCGAGGGGGCGGTACTGCGTCTTCCTGATGGCACCCCCTTCATGGAGAAGTACCACCCGATGAAAGACCTTGCCCCGCGCGACGTGGTGGCGCGCGCCATCGACGCGGAAACCAGACGGCTGGGCATCCAGTGCGTCTACCTGGATATCACCCATCGTCCCGAGCAGTTCCTGCGCCAGCGCTTCCCCGCTATCTACAGCAGGCTGGAGAGCGTGGGCATCGACATGGCGCGGGCGTGGATACCTGTCCTGCCGGCAGCGCACTACATGTGCGGTGGTGTGCAGACCGACCTGCAAGGCAGAACCTCCATCCCCCGCCTGTATGCCGCCGGCGAAGTCGCCTGCACGGGCGTGCACGGAGCGAACCGGCTCGCCAGCAACAGCCTGCTGGAGGCGCTGGTGTTTGCCGACCGGGCGGCGATGCACGCGGTGCAGGAAGGCTATATGCAGCCCACTGTGCCCTCCGCGCCGACGCCGGACGTGCTGGCGCAAAGCACTCCATCCTCTCCGAACAGACCCGAAGCGGTGCGCAAGCGCCTTCATGCGGTCATGCAGGGGAAGGTGGGCATTGTGCGGTGCATCGCCTCGCTGAACGAAGGGTCACGGGAGCTGGCGGACATCGAGCGGGATGCTCAGAGCGCTGTGCAGGCGGAACCGCGCCGTGTGGAGGCATGGGAGGACTGGAACCTGAGCATCGTGGGCAGACTGGTCGTACAGTGCGCCCTGCGTCGTCGCGAGAGTCGCGGCTTGCACACGCTGGTGGACTACACCGAGCGCGACGACGCGAACTTTCGGCGCGACACCGTGATTTGTCGGGAGCACGTCTAGCCCATCTCCTCCAGCGTCCAGACAAACATCTTCAGCGGCAGGTGTCGGGCGCTGCGCTGCTCGCGCAGGGAGTCCAGCCCCTCTCGAATACGGGGCAGGTTCTGTGCGGGCGTCGCGCAGAACACGACGCTGTTCCAGCCGGGCCAGATGGGGGTGTTTTCGCGCGGACCGCTTTCGCCTTTGCCGGTGGCGTCGCGCAGAACCGTATAGCCGGGCGCGCCCGCTTCGTTCAGTATCTCGGTGACCTTTGCAGTCACACCCACATCGCAGACAATCAGCACCATCAGAATCTGCTCCATACTCTACCTCCCGGCGCAAGAGTGTGGCAGAAGAGGGATGCGCTCCGGCACATCCCTCCCGTTTGCTGGAGTAAAGGAAGCTTACACATCCTGCAGAGACCCGGACAGGTACGCCTCGTATGCGGAGAGATCGAGCATTCCGTGTCCGGACAGATTGAACAGGACGACCTTCTTTTCACCCGCTTCGCGCGCTTTGATGGCTTCGTCGATGGCGGCGCGTACGGCGTGCGAGGACTCCGGTGCGGGGATAATGCCCTCCGTTCGGGCAAAGGTCAGCGCCGCCTCGAAGACCTTCGTCTGCGGGTAGGCAACCGCTTCGATCAGCCCCAGATGGTACAGATGGCTGACGGTGGGCGCCATGCCGTGATAGCGCAGACCGCCCGCGTGGATTTTGGGAGGCATGAAGTCATGTCCCAGCGTGTACATCCACATCAGCGGTGTGGTCCTGGCGGTGTCGCCGAAGTCGTAGCGCAGTTCACCCGCTGTCAGAGTGGGGCAGGCGCTCGGCTCCACAGCCACCACACGGTACGGCTTGCCTTCGGTAATCTTCTTGCGCAGGAAGGGGAAGGCGAGACCGGCGAAGTTGCTGCCTCCGCCCACGCACCCGACGAGCACGTCGGGTTCTTCGCCCGCCATCTCCATCTGCTTGATCGCCTCCAGCCCGATGACCGTCTGGTGCAGGCACACGTGGTTCAGCACGCTGCCCAGCGAGTAGCGGGTGTTTTTGGAGTGCAGGGTGTCCTCGATGGCTTCGCTGATGGCGATACCGAGGCTTCCGGGGCAGTCGGGGTCCTCCCTGAGCAGTTTGCGCCCGAACCCGGTGTTCTCGCTGGGGCTGGGGTATACGGTAGCGCCCCACGTCTCCATCATCATCTTCCGATACGGTTTCTGGAAGTAACTCACCTTCACCATGTATACGGTGCACTCCAACCCGAACAGACGACACGCCAGCGACAGAGCGGAACCCCACTGTCCAGCGCCCGTTTCCGTGGCGAGGCGCTGAATGCCCGCCACCTTGTTGTAGTATGCCTGCGCCACAGCGGTGTTGGGTTTGTGGCTGCCAGCGGGGCTGACGCCTTCGTACTTGTAGTAGATGTGCGCAGGGGTCTGCAGCTCCTTCTCCAGGCGCACGGCGCGCAGAAGCGGAGTGGGTCGCCACAGGGCGTAGATTTCGCGGATTGGTTCGGGTATCTCCACCCACCGCTCCGGGCTGAACTCCTGCATGACCAGATTCTCGGGAAAGATGGGCGTCATATCGTCGGGCGTTATGGGTTGCTGGGTCGCCGGGTGCAGGGGTAGGGGCATTGGCTCCGGCAGGTCGGTCAAGATGTTATACCAGTGTGTTGGAATATCTGCCTGGCTCAGAGTAAAGTGCGTCGTTGTACTCACTGACAACCCTCCTTGCTTGTCATACCTGTAGTCATGGCGTTGGCGCAGATGGCGCCGGCTTCTTTTCCTCGGGTGGGGTATTCGCCGTGTTGGTTTCACCCTGAAGTATCTGTTTCAGTTTCTGTTGCTGTTCCGGCGTCAGTATCCTGTTCACTTTATCGTCTATCTGTTTGCGCAGGTCCGCCAGTTTTTCCTTCCTTTGCTGTTCGCTCCAGCCTTTCTGCTCGGTTTCCTTATCGATGGCGCGGATGGCGGCGCTCTGCTCGCGCATCACTGCCAGCAGTTGCTGGCTCTGCTGCTCTGTCAGCTTCAGCGCCACCGTCAATCGGTCCACCAGCATCGTTTCGGGATCGAGGTTGCGCAGCTTTTGCATCTGCTGGGGCGTCAGCACCGACTCGAGCTTCTTCTGCAGGTTCCTGCGCAGGTCTCGCAGTTGCGTCTGCCGTTCTCTGGCAGAGAGCTTGCCGGTCATCAGTTCCGAGTAGGTCTTGTTGTGCTCGGCGAAAATCTGGCGCACCTTCTGCTCCTGCTCAGGGGTCAGCGCCAGCAATCGGGTGAGCATGGACAGGGGGGGAAGCGCAGGGTCGGGCGCAGCGGAGCGGGTGAACTGTTGCGATGCCTTCGCGTTGCCCGAACCGTTCGGTGCGTCCTGCGCCAGGGTCACCAGACCGATGACGGTCATCGTCATCAGTAACAAACAGGACTGAAGCACTCTTCTCATCCACGACCTCCTTCTGCAGAGGGAAAGTATGGCTGCAGGGCTAAGTGTATCATACATCGGGCATCGACACAACAGCAAGATTTCGGGGAAGGGGCACCCATGCGCGTGGCGTATTTCGACTGCTTTTCGGGCATCTCCGGCGATATGGCGCTGGGGGCGCTTCTATCGGCTGGCGCGTCCGAGCAGGCTTTGCGTGAGGTGTGGTCCAGTCTGCCCATCGCGGGCTGGGGCTACCGGTTCGAGAAGGTAACCGTCAACGGCATCGAGGCGGTGGATGTCACCATCGATTCCGGCGAAGAACAGCCGCATCGTCACCTGAGCGATGTGCTGGAGATTATCGAGAAGAGCACGGCATCCGTTTGGGCGAAGGGCTGGGCGCGCGCGGTGTTCGAGAGTCTGGCTCAGGCGGAGGCGAGCGTGCACGGCACCACGCCGGAAAGAGTGCACTTTCACGAGGTGGGCGCAGTGGACTCCATCGCCGATATCCTCGGGGTGTGCGTGTTGCTGGACGACTTGGGGGTGCAGCAGGTGGAGTGTTCGCCCCTGCCCGTCTCGCGGGGGTTCGTGCGGTCGGCGCATGGGGTGATACCGGTGCCCCCGCCCGCAGTGATGGAACTGCTCAAAGGGGTAGAGGTCGCTCCCGACGACGAGGTGCAGGGCGAGACGGTTACGCCGACCGGTGCCGCGTTGATGGCGACGCTTGCACGACGTTTTGGTGGATACCCGCGGATGCGCATCGAGGGTACGGGCTATGGCGCCGGCAAGAAGCGCTTCGGGGCTCGTCCGAATCTCCTGCGTGTGGTGGTGGGCGAATCGGTGCCGAACCTGCCCGCTCAGGAGACGGTGCTCCTTGAGGTGAACCTGGACGACATGAACCCCGAATGGTTCCCCGAGCTTCAGCAGAGCCTGCTGGAGGCGGAGGCGCTGGATGTATACTACACGCCCATCGTGATGAAAAGAGGTCGCCCCGCAGTGCGGCTCAGCGTGCTGTGCGAGCCGGGTAAGGAGATGCGCCTCATGGACATGCTGTTCCAGCACACCACCACGTTCGGCGTGCGCTTCAGCCGGTGGCAGAGGCTCTGTCTGGAGCGGCGCTGGGAGGCGGTTCAGACACCGTACGGCGAGGTGAGAGTGAAGGTGGGCAGCTGGCAGGGCAGGGATGTGTCCGCATCGCCGGAGTATGCCGACTGTGCCGCCCGTGCGCAGGAGCATGGCGTGCCCATCAAAGAGGTGTACGCACAGGCGATGAGCGCTTATCGGGAACGTTCCGCATGAAGGCACTCGAGCGGCTCAGGGGAATCGTCATCCGCGCCAGTGCGGGCAATTACACTGTTTTCCATGACGGACGCGAGGTGCTGTGCTCTCTGCGCGGCAACCTGAAGAAAGAGCTGGTGATGACCGAGAGCGCCAGCCGCGCCCCCCGTGTGGTTCAGGCGAGGCGCAAGCGGTTGACCAACCCCGTGGCGGTCGGGGACACCGTGTGGTTCCATTTCACCACCGCGCATCAGGGCGTCATCACCGAAGTGGAACCGCGCCGGTCGGCTGTGGTGCGGTTCATACCGCGCACGAAGGAGGTGCAGGTTATCGTCGCCAATATCGACCTTCTGCTGGTGGTGTTTGCCGTGCTGGAGCCTCGATTGGACCCGTGGCAGCTCGACCGCTTTCTGGTTGCCGCCTACGCCAACGGCTTGACCCCCGTTATCATCGCCAACAAATACGACCTGCCCATCGAACCGCAGACCGAACACCATTTGCAGGTCTACGCCCGTTGTGGCTACGAGGTTATCCGCGTCAGCGCGGAGCGCGGCGACAACATCGACCTCCTGCGAGAGCGCCTGCGGAGCCTGATCGCCGCGGTGTGCGGTCCGTCGGGAGTGGGCAAAAGCAGTATCCTCAACGCCCTGCAACCCGGGCTGGGGCTGAAAGTGGGGCAGGTCGGTGAGGTGACGCACAAAGGCAGACACACCACCACACTGGCGCAGCTGTTTCGCCTGGGTGAGGACAGCTGGATTGCAGATACGCCCGGAATGCGATATTTCGAGCTGTGGGCAGTGGACGCCGATACGATCTGGCAGGCGTTCCCCGAGATACGTCCGCACCTCGGGCAGTGTCGTTTCCCCGACTGCCAGCACGATACCGAGCCGGACTGTGCGGTTAAGGAGGCGGTGCAGGCGACGGGGATAGACCGGCGTCGCTACGAGAGCGCTCTGGCTCTGGCGAGGGAGGCAGCTGAAAGCCCCACTGCTCGAACATTCGCGTGATGCGCCTGTCGCCGGTGATTTCCACCAGTGCCTCCACGATACGGGCGTCCTTCTGACGGTCCGAAAGGGCTTTCAATCCGAGCCTGCCCTCGCGGTTGCGCCGGAACAGTTCCGCCCACACCCGGCTGCCGTAGCGCTGAGCCACCGTGTGCAGGATGTCGTGCGTCATCGCCTCCCCCAGCATCCGCTGAGCCGCGGACTGCTGCCGAAAGTCGCTCTCCGCCCACTGCAGTGGGGTGGGTGGTGAGGTGAAACGCCTGCGAAACTGCTGGGCGCCGGGGCGCAGGGCGCGCTGATACCACACATCCGGGAAGGCGGTATCCCCAGCCAGCTTGCCCTGTTCCTCGATATAGAGCACCGCACCGGTGTGCAACCAGTGTGGCAGTGCTTCACCCGCGCCGTGCAGGAACACCCATTTCAGCTCGTGCGCCTCAACACCGTCTCCGCCGGACTCGTAGCGCAGGTTGTACGGTCCCACCCGCCCGGTGCTCGCAATCCACGTTTCGGGGCGAGGTCCGCCCCACGTTGCCCCGCCGTATCCGGACAGCTGCGCCGGCGCGGTCAGCGCCACGAACAGCGCGTCCTCCGGCTCGTAGCCACCCACCACCTGCCGCTCGCGGTCGTAGATGCGCATCAGCAGAGCCAGATACTCAGGCAACCACCGCCGGTAGAAGGGGGTATCGGGAATGTGCAGGGTCATCCGGCGGTAGCTCGCCGTGAGCCATCGCGTCTCCAGGCGCGGGTGTCTGGCGGTGACGATAGCCACCCTGTCGGTCGGCATCTGAAAGCGTATCACGGAGCCTTCGCGCACGCGTGGCTCCGGAACCACTGATTCCACTTCGCCTGTGCCATCTGGCAGGTGCACCTCCACCGTCATCTCGCCCTGCGCTTTGCCCGGTATGGCGAGCGACCGGAAATAGAAGCGTTCCTTCCGGTCGGGGGCGTAGCGGGTCATCGGCACGTTGTATGCGGCGTCCAGCCAGCGGAAGCGCACAGTGGCTTGTTCGCCTGTTGGCTGGAGCAGGAGCACCTGTGCGTGCCGCAGTTCGAGGCGGGAGAGGTACTCGTACACGGGCGGTAGAAGCGAGTAGCGCGCGCCTTCCACCGCCAGCCCGTCTGCCGTGAAAGGCACCGGCAGGGCAACCGCGCCGCGCACGCCGACCTCCACCTCTGCGCTGCCGTCGGGATTCAGGCGATACGTCCACTGCTGTTGCGGTGGGGCGGGTTTCCGCGGGAACATCTGCATGCTCAGCGCAGCATGGAAGGCTCCGTCCACGCCGTCGCGGAACCCCTCGTGCCACATCCTCAGCCGATACTCACCCGACGATAGCCGCGCTTCGATGAGAGGGAACGTCTGGGGCTCGTCGCCGTCCAGTTGCCAGACCCTGTGCCAGCCGGAGCCGGCGCGGCGCTCGAGGCTTGCCCACACCGCCAGTCCGCGCGTGTCGAGGCGCGCCTGCAACCACCAGCCATTTCGTTCTCGTGGCACGGTGAACCGCAGCTCGCCCGCCTGCTGGTCGCTGTGTGCGTCCACCGGGGTCAGGTGCACTCGCCAGACGTTCTGCGTTAGCATCTCCAGCGTAACGTCGGGAGGCGGCGGTCCGGGCAGCCGGAACTCGAACTCCGGTAGATTTCCGTCCAGCTGGCGGTACAGCTCGGCGATGCGCGTCTTCGCACGACGTCGCAACGGTAAATCCGCCCGGGAGATGTCCACCAGCCTTTTCCATGCCTGAAGTTCCAGGTCGGCTCTGCCCACGGCGTGCGCCATCTCTGCCCTGAGGGCGTAGATGCCCGGGTGGCTCTCGTCCATCTGCAGAGCCTGAGCCAGCCGCTCCGCACACTCGGAGGACTTGCCAGACTTCCAGAGCTGCTGCGCCTCGCGCACCAGCGCCGACGCCCTCTGCAAACGAGCTGTTGCGGCTGGCACTCCGTCGAAAACCAGCTGTGCAGGAGCCTGCACGCGGAATGCCGAACGCGGATGGCCGGACAGATGCTGGAGGACGAAACGCATTTCCGATGTGAGGTAGTGATACACCTGCACGCTCTCCTGTGAGCTGTCCTCCAGCAGGTAGGGGAGGCTGGTCAGCGGCACCAATCGTCCGCTATCGGTGTCCCTGAGCTCCCCACCAAGGTACACCTCATCGCCGAGGTTGCCATCACCACCGTCCTCCACCACAATCCTCAGCGGCGCCGAGCCGGTGAGCGGAACCTCCACCCGGTTTTCCACACCCTCTCCCGGAGTGAGCAGGCGCGTTCTTGCCCGAAGACTGGCTCCCTCGTAGAACGCCACGCTGACGGTAGGCTGATGGGCGGATGGCGAGCGCAGGGCGCACCATGCCTGCAGGGTGTATCGCGCGCCGGGCACCGAAGGAGGAAGCGCCCGTTCAGTGTTGCTGAAGGGAAACCGGTAGGTCACCTGCACCTCGCCGTGCGGCACCGTCGTTGCGGGGTAGGGCGCCCCGTTCAGCATGGGAAGGTCGATCGTGGCAGGGGGAGTCAGCCACTGTATGGAGAACGGGTTCCAATGGCGCAGAGATACCGATCCACGAGCCGTGCGTGCCCTGAGGCTGGAGAATACCGCATGCTGGAAAAGCCTTCCTCCACCGCCCTGCGACAGGCGTATCTGCACCACGCTCTCCGGCTGCAGGTCTACCGGTAAGCGCGAGACCGTGCGTCCGTTCACCCAAAGCTGCGCCCCATGCAGGTCTCCTTCCAGCTTGAGGAAACGGTGCGTTTGTGCGAAGGCGCGTTCTGCAGACCGCTGGCGCCGCTCCACCTCCTGCCATTGCGCCAGCCAATCCGCGTAGCGCATTCGCGAGCCCGAGATGGTACCCAATCCCCGGCAATAGATGCGCCCCTGAAGCTTCAGCGGCTGTCCGACGATGTTGCGGTCCTTGCGTGTGGAAATCCACTCTTGCAACACCTGTTCGTGAAGGTCGCTCAGCCAGATGGTGATATTGCCGGAGTCGTCCTGAATACGTGCATCGCACCAGTTGCCCCAGTCACCACCGTGACCGTCGCCGGTGTCGGCAACCTCCAGCGTCAGAACGTCAGTCGACTGCAGTGGGATGTGAAGGAGGATGGGGTTGTCGCCGGGCTTCATGACAGGGCTTTCGTACACCTTCTCGTTGCCGACGAACACCCGAAAGATGGCAGCGCCCGGGCGACCGAGTACCCCGTCATCCACGCCGATGGTAGCGCGAAAATGCCATCGTTCTCCCACGTGCGCTGCAGGTTGGGAGAGCATCAGCGTGAGCAGAAGCACCCATATGCCTATCGCCCGCCCGATACCGATGAAGGCACAGAAGACTTTCCTCATCGTGTGCGTCTACTCCACAAATACCGGTTGTGTCCACGCCCGGGCGAAGCCGTCACCTACCGCTTCCACACGGGCGTAAACGCGCGCCCTGCTCAGCGAGAAGGTCGCGGTGGAGCCTTTCACCTCTTCCAGAACCTCGCCCTGATGGGAGATGAGTCGTAACGCCTTCGCGTTGCCGGAGCGCACGAACCAGAAACCGTCCTGCACCGCAATCTCCTCGAGCACCGCGCCCGTGGAGGCGTAGAACCGCCCCGTCTTCAGCGCTTCCAGCACCTCCGCCTTACTGCGCTGGCGCACATTGACCATGTTCCACGCCGAGCCGATCTGCAGGATTCGGTGCGTGTCTTCGTTGGCGTAACCCCACAGCTGTCTGCCCGCGGACAGCAGGCGGTCCCAGCGGTCGGTGGCGTACGGGCTGCCCTCCAGATACTCGATAACGTTGTTGTAAATCTCGATGCCGTGGAAGCGTTCGAGACTGAACAGCTGCGCGTCGCGCCAGTGGTTGAAATCATCGCCCCAGTTGGGATGGTTCAGAATCACCAGCCCGTCTGCCTGCAGGGTCAGGTCGATCACGCTCTGGTAGCTGAGGTCGCGGGGCAGGGTGGTCGTCACATTCACGCGCAGGATGTGCTGCTGTGCGCTGTGTTCCACACCCGGCAGGAACAGGATTTGCGGGTAGCGTTCTTCTGCCGGAGTTGCCACTACGTCGTGGTCGGTGAGTGCCGCGTAGTCGTAACCGCGCCGGATGAAGGCTTCGAGGGTCTCGTCAGGGGGGAGTTCCCCGTCGCTCAGGGTGGTGTGCGCGTGCAGGTTTCCCTTGAGCCACAGAGGATAGCGCTGCGCATACGGGTTCAGGCGAATAGCCATGTGGTCTCCTGTGGTGTGATGTTGAAACCCCTCTCCCGACGGGGCGAGAGAGGGGCGCACTTCGCTGCACTGCCTATTTCAATCGAGCCTTCTGTTTGATGGCGGCAAGTTCCTTCTCGGTGACCGCTTTCACCGAGCCGTCCGCATACCCCACCAGATACTTCTTGTCCTTGTGCGGAACCGAGTCGAAGAGCACCACGACCTCACTCAGTTTGGGATACATGCTGAGAGGTCGCCACGTGACATGCGGATTGGTGCGGTACTCCTTGCGTGTGACAGGACAGGTCAGCACATACTTGTCGGCAGCATAGTCCTGCAGAGCGTCACTCAGCTTCTGCGCAGTGGTAGCAGGCGGAAAGACGTTGTCCCACTCCTGTACGTAGGTCTGTATCGCCTTGAGAGCCTTCTTCATGTGTGCACTGCACTTCTGGCTTTCCGGTGACATCTGCGCCCACGCCAGTGAGAAAACAATGACGGTTGTCGCCAGCACAACCGCGAATCGTCGCCAGTACATCAGCTTCTACCTCCTGTCAAGTATTCCACAGGTATAGACGGGCTGCTGAGGAACCATGTTTCGTATGTACATCGTTGCACTCTTAGGCATTCAGCGTGCGAAGTCCTGCAGCTCGCTCGTCGAAACCTCTCAGAAGACATTGTATCACAGGCGTGAACGTTGTGCGAACCGGCGTCGGTTGCCAGCGGGAGAGGGGATCGTCTATAATTAGTTGGACATCAGGGGCAGGGGGACAGTGATGGCGAAGCCAAAAGCGCAGGGGACGAAGCAGGGCGGCGACCGGGTGGTGCTGGTGAACAGACGCGCCTACCACGATTACGAGATACTCGAGACCTTCGAAGCGGGTGTCGCGCTGGTGGGCACGGAGGTGAAGTCCATTCGCGCGGGCAAGGTGAACCTGCAGGACGCCTACTGCAAGGTGGAAAACGGCGAGGTGTGGCTGTACAACATGCACATCAGCCCCTATTCGCATGGTAACCGCTACAATCCCGACCCCGTTCGCCCTCGCAAACTGCTTCT
>CAKZNX010000111.1 GCA_937132045.1 uncultured bacterium | reverse complement strand
AAAGGCGTCGACTACGGTCGGGTCAAACTGCTTCCCGCGCTGGCGCTGGAGCTCCGCAACGGCGCTGTGCCAATCCATTCCCCGGCGGTAGGGTCGGTCGGTGGTCATCGCGCTGAAAGCATCCGCAACTGTCAGAATCCGCGCCAGCAACGGTATCTCCTCGCCCGATAGCCCGTCGGGGTAGCCCTGTCCGTCCCAGCGCTCATGATGTGCGCGAACGATAGGGGCAATTTCGCTCATGCTGGGTAGAGCGGCAAGCATCAGCGCTCCCATCACCGCGTGCTGTTTCATCGCCTCGTATTCATCGGGAGTCAGCACGTCGGGTTTGAGTAACACCTCGTCGGGAATGCCGATTTTGCCTACATCATGTATCAGCCCAGCCATGCGGAGAAGGCGCCTGTCGGATTCGGGCAGACCCATCTCCTCGGCAATCCACAGCGCGTAGTCGGTGACCTCTTCGGAGTGTTTGCGCGTGTAGTGGTCCTTACGATCGATGGCGATGACCATCGCCTCGAGAGTGGAAAAAGTGGCGTTTTCCAGAATGCGATACCGTGCGCGCCAGCTGGATTGGGTATCGGCGACGCCATTGCCGTGTATCTGTGCGGAAGCCAGCGCCTCCTCGCCTGCCGAGAGCAAACCCTGCAGGGTGTCGGCATCCTCGGGGAAACAGGCGACACCGATACTCACAGTAACGGGAATGGCTTGTCCGTTGGTTGCCTGCGCCAGCACCATCTCGCGAATGCTTTCGCCCAATTGATGTGCATGGCGCACCGCATCCTCGCGCGTGGTGTCCGGCAAAATGATGAGGAACTCGTCGGCGTCGTAGCGCCCCGCCACAGCGTTCGCCGGCAGGTACCGCTCCAGCAACCTGCTTACCCGTCGGAGCAGGTCGTCGCCAGCGGCGTGCCCGTGCGTCGCGTTATACAGCCCGAAACGGTCTATGTCCAGCCGGATGAGCGCGAGTGAACTCTGGCTATCTCCCCCCTCGTGGAACAGGTGCCCCAGCCTCTCGTGCAAGGCATGATGGTTCAGCATTCCGGTGACCGTGTCGTGCGCCTCCAGATAGCGATGGCGCCACCACAACCTCCAAGCCCACAGCCCCAGCAACACGGTGGACATACCGAGCGCCACGACGGTGAGCATATCAGAGTGCACCGACATCCACAGCACCAGCAACCCTGATCCAGCAACAAGCAGGATGCGCCAGGAACCCGTTGGAATCGACAAAGGAGGGGTTTGGCTCGTCGCGGACTGCTGAAACTGATTGTCACGACGGTAAGATGTCACGGAACATAATAGAATACCGAGAAGGGCAAACAGCAGGCTCTCGCCTCCACCGCGCCCACCCTCTAGGAAGCCGGGCGTTATGAAGCCAGTGAACAGAGCCGTTACCACTAAGGCGCTGCAAGCCAGCGCCGACAGGAACTGCATGAAACTCCTCCCTGACGAGGTTGCTTGCCCTTCCGTAGGTGCGGCGATTCGGACCGCCAGCAGCAACCACAGCAATTATTCCACAGAGAGGCTGGTGTCTTATCCATGATTCTGACGGAGTTCCCGACATGTGGTCGGTGTGGTATAATGCTCGTGCGATGGGAACCTGTTTCGTCCGGGGGTGACGATGCGCTATCTGACCGTTCATGATGTCATCTGGATTAACACTGCCGTCAGCGGCTCGCCTCAGCGGTATGATTTTGACCGCCTGGAGAACGCGGTATACCACCAGTATTCCTACGGGCAGAGCCGTGACGTACTGGCTCAGGCGGGGCGTATGTTCGAACGCCTGCTGAAGGATCAGCCCTTCGAGGAGGGCAACGACCTTACTGCGCTGGTCGCCGCGGTGGTTCTCCTGCGCCTCAACGGCTACACATTGTCACTCAACGCGGACGAAGTGCCGTCGATCCTCAGCCAGCTGGTGCAGGGACAACTGCAAGCATCGGAACTGCTTCAACAGCGTGCGCAGTCGGCGGAACCCGCGGCTGGCACCCTGCGCAGTGTGGTGGCTGCGGTCTGCAGCGCACTCCACGTGCCGATGAAAGCCGCGCTGGCGGAAGTGCACTGACGTGATGGGCGAAAGGCGGCGTGCGATATGCAGCTCAAACAGGTACAGATTAACCTGAACGCCCCTATCGGGCAGCTGGGCGAGGTGCGCAAGAGCCATGTTCTTCAGGCGCTGGGAGTGCCGTTTTCCCTGCAGCCGGCACCTGTGCCCGGCTTTGTGGCGTATATGGACCCTCTGCATCGGCGCACAGTGATGCTGGCGGAACAGCAGATTGTCTACCTGCATGAGGGCGACAACATCTCCGCCGACCTGCGCGACGCCGAGCGGCTGCTGACCCGCACGCGCGATGCCCTGTTGCTGGACGACCGGTTCGTGGCAGGGGTGCAGTGGATCGCACACCACGAAGCGGATGGAGTCGCTACCGAGCTGTCGGCGGAACGGTTCCTCAACCTGCGTGCCTCGGAGGTCCGTGGGCTGTTCGAACAGAGCTTGCGCGGCATTGGCTTGCGTTTTACCTTTGAGGCTCCGCCGTTCACCTGCGACCTGCGCATCGAGCCGTTCTACGCGGACCCCGCTTTCTTCTTCATTCAGTTCAATGCGGCACACCCTCAGCCCATTTCGCTGGAGACCATCCTTCTTCGCGCCACAGAGTTCGGCGAGTACGTGCGCGACGAGGCAGACAGGGTGCTGGCTGCCCTTCTTCAGCGATGAGACCGGGCGCAACATCAGCCCTGCGCTGGAAGCGCATTCTGGAAACGGTGCTACCAATACTGGCAGCCCTTGCAGCGGTGCGCGTCAAGCACGTCGTGCATCAGATGGGTGGTTCCAGCGTTTCCACGCTGCTGCTGGCGATGGTGGTGATCGCTCTGCTCATTCCGCAGCTCCGTCGCTATGTGCTGGTGCTCATCTGCTTCGGAGTGTGCGTGTTCTCGCTGGACCGGATGTGGGGCGGAGTGCAAACCGTGAACTGGTCTGAGGCGGTGTGGACGGACTACGCCTTTGTGATGATGTGGTTTGGCATCGCCTTTTTCAGTGGGCTGGCTGGTGTCGGGGAGGTTTGGTTCGACGGAGCGCGCTGGTCGCAACAGAGCTATCTGCTGGCAGTGGCGCTGTACTTCATCGGGCATGGCGGTTCAGAGTGGCTGCAGAGCAAGCGAATGTATGCGGTGTTCCTGTTGCTGGTCGGTTTTGTGGCGATGGGAGGCGTGTTGTGGATTGGAGCCTCCCGGAAGCCCTCGGTCGAACCGACTCGGCCATCCAGCCGGAGGCGTGTGCAATGGACGCACAGTCACAGCTCGCCCGAGAACCCTCCTAGAGGCAATCACTGAGCGTCTTTCTGCAACAGGTGTTGCCTTAACAGGGCGAACAGCACCCCGGCGTGCACCACCTTCGTGCCCGGATAGCGCTCCTCGATGGCGCGTTTCAGCTCCAGATGATGCGACGGCGTCCACAGGATGGTTCGGAACAGCAGGAACTGCGGCTTCTCGCCGGTCAGGCGGCTTCCCACCACATCCAGCGCCTGCGGCATCTGCACTGCGCCCACCGTGGGCAGGTCATCGCGCATGCGCAGGATGGGCATCTCACCGTGCAGCGCCTGAAGGCGCACTTTTTGAGCGGCAATACCGCCGGGCGAGAAGCGAGCATAGGCATCCAGTCCCTGTTCCTCCATTGCGCGCGCGTTGCCGTCGATGATGAAGCCTGTGATACGGATGTCCCAGCGGGTATACTCCCGACGGCAGTGCTCCTCCCACGCCTTCCAGCCATCAGGCAAGCCGCTGTGTGGGCGAGGGCGGCTGAGGAAACCCGGGTTCAGGTAGCCTGCCCCGCTGTCGCCGGCGATAAAGTAGTCGCTGGCGGAGGCGTTGCGCCGCACGAAGTGCATTCCCACGGGGAAGCGATGCGCCAGGTTGGGGTTAAAAGCCCACGCCAGCGGCACCTGTCCGCGGACGGGATCGCTCCACAGTCGGGGGATCATGCGGTAGAACCAGGCACTGGAGTCGTAGTCTCCTGCATAGAACGCCACGAAGCTGAGTGGCGATACCCTGCCGTCAGCCAGCACGTAGCGTTCACGCTGAAGGTCCTCCAGGGCAGGGTGCTTCTGGCTGTATCGCTTCTCCAACGGATAGTGCATGAAGAACGAGGCGTTCGCCATGGCGCCAATGGCGGGGGCATCAGCATCGAGATAGGCGTTGAAGCAGGATGCAATCTCTGCAAAGCGCCATTCCGTCTCCACCGCTCCATGAGGCTCTCCAACGGCGTCGGTGTACTTGAAGTCCCAGGGCACGAACCCGCCGATATGGGTCATTCTGCCACCGGTAAGGTCGTAGGATGCGGTCAGAATGGCTTTGAGTGTGCGCAGGTCGGCGCCCAGAGGCTGTTCGGGGTCATCCACAGGCTTTACGTCGTCCCACGGTGAGAGGTCGAAGAAGAACCCCTTGCGCGCGATGAAGTAGTCGTGGTTGCACAGCATGGTTCGCTCGATGGGGTGTTTCACCCGTCCTCTCAGCCAGTCGGCGTCGCTGTAGTAGCCCAGCGCACCGGGAGCGCATTTTCCTCTGCGCAGGTAAGTGCCCACTGCCCACATGAACGCATCGCACTTGGCGCTGCCGATACTCGGCAGGGCAAGTGATCCCATTCCACCGCGTCCGGTGAACAGCGACGCGCCGCCCTGCTGGATCAGTGACAGGCGCACGGGCAGGGCACCCTTCCCGCTGGTCAGGCGGCTATAGAGCGAGTCGGCGTCGGGGTCGTAGCGCACCGGAAGCAGGTTGTCCACGCCTGCCGCCGTCGAAGCCACCAGCGCGGTGGCAGGAACGTGCTCGTCCCACACCACCAGCCCGCGCACCGACGAGCGAAACCGCTGTATCAGGTCGGTCGGGTTGTTGACCGTTTCCAGGCGGGCGCGGTGCAGCCACTCGCCGGGCTGGCGCAGATGCTCGAGCCAGTAGCGGTCGGTCGCACCCCGCCCATCGTCGCCGACGAAAATCAGGTAGAGCCGGGGCTTGGCGCGATTGACAATTCCCTGCAGGGCGGTCACCAGGTGCAGCTCATCCCATGTCTGTTTGCGCTGGCGAGCATCAGACAGATCGATGCGGTGCAGGTGAGTGATGTCATACAGCACCACCGTACCGCTGTAGCCTTCCGCGCTCATCGCTTACGCTTTCTATCCCTGGAGGACGGGACATTCAGTCGGTTACGATGCTTCACCACCGTTCGGCGCGACAATTTGATGCCGTAACGTTCGTAAGCGAGGTCGGCGATCTCCTGATCGCTGTAGGGATGATGCGGGTCCTCCTCTCGAACGATCTCAAGGATGGCATCACGGATGCCGAGGGATGCCGAAAAGAAGTGTGCGAACGGGATGAGTTCGCCAGATGGCATCAGTACCCACTTGTTTCGGGTGGCGCGGCTGACGGTCGACTCGCTGATGTGGAGCATATCGGCGATCTGGCTGCGGGTTAGCGGCTTGAGATAGGTTCGCAGCCCCGACACAACAAAGTTGAGTTGCTGGTCAATCACAGCGCGAGTGATGCGATGGAGCGTCCGGTAGCGCGCATCCAGGTTGCGCAGAAACTCTTCGGCGTGTTCTACATACTCCTTGACCTGCTGCACCGTTTCGGGCGGATATTCGTCGGGATTCTGTTTGATCCTCTCATAGTACGTTCGCCACTCCGGGCTAACGATCAGGATCCAGCGGGGGCGCACCACCTCCACTTCGAAACCCACCGTGTTTCGACGGATGATGACGTCCGGCTTGATGGTCTCCCGTTGAGAGGCTGGTACGGTTCCCCAGGGCATGTGGAAACGATGTGCCGGGTAAGGGTGAAGTGCTAAACGAATGTACTCCAGAGCTTCCTCCACCTCTGCGTGCGTTGCTTTGAGCTCGCGCGCCATCTGCCTGACAGGCGGAGATGCCAGCCGGTCAAAGTACTTCTCCACGATGCGCTCCGCAAGCAGGTTGCCCTTGCCCTGTTCCCGGAGGTAGCGCAGCTGCAGAAGGGCGCATTCCTGAACCGAGCGCGCTCCCACACCTGGTGGGTCCAGCGATTGCAGCGCCTTCAGCACCTCTTCCACTTCCTCAGGCGAAGCTCCGGTCTCCAACGATGCGCGGTCGCAGTCGAAGCCAGGCAGTAGTCCGTGGTCATCCAGAAAGTCGAGCATGTAATCGACGATGTAATACTGGTGCTCGGGCAGCTGTGCGTGCAACTCGCGGCTCAGATATTCGCGCAGGGTCATCGACTCGTCTGGGGCAGAGGTGATGGGGTCCGTTTCTAAGTCAGAGCTTTCGC
>CAKZNX010000110.1 GCA_937132045.1 uncultured bacterium | reverse complement strand
TATGAGGTGCTTGTCTCATTCAGGGAGGGATTAAGGCGCACCGTCGGGTGGTATGAGGAGCGGGCAGATGCACGCATACCGCGCACTATTGAAGCGTAAGTTATTCGACTGGTCGTTTCACCCTGCTGTGCGGTGGACGCTATCGGCGGCTCTGTTTGCGGGCTACCTTCTGCGTGGTGGAGACGGCAAACCCTCTGCCTATCGGCTTCTGTTAAAGGCACATCGCTATGCTGCGCGGCAGGGACTGGGACTGTTGTACGAGCGGGCAGTGCAGCGCCACCTACCTTACTGGCTGTCACTTTTGCCTGCGTTGCCCTCACCAGCGTCGTTAACCGACGGACAGAGGCGGTCCTTTCACAGGCGTACTCTCGTGTTGAAGGCACCCCGTCTCGCTGGCGATGAGGTGGTCGAGAAGGGCGTCCTGTTCACGAAGACAGGCTGGGAGCTGATGTTGCTTACCGACGTAGAGCGCGTGCTGGAACACTACACACTGGTAGTGGAGCCCGGCTGGTCGGGCTATGCCGACCCAAACCTGCTGAGGTTATGTGCCTACCGCCAGCACGATATTGTTGTCTGCTCACCGGAGCCGTCGGATTTCGATTTCCTCGCGAGCTTAAACTGCAACCTCATACCAGTGCGTCTCGGAGCCAGCGATTGGGTCAATCCGACCGTCTTTCGCCCATTGGAACGTGTGGCGAAGGAGTACGATGCGGTTCTGGTGGCGGGGTGGGGGGTATACAAGAGGCATCATGCGCTGTTTGCTGCTCTCCGGCGCATCCGACAGCTGGACTACAAGGTGGCTCTCGTAGGGGTGGAGTGGAAAGGCACCCGAGCCGAGATCGACGCCTTGATAGACCTGTATGGTGTTCGTGACCGACTTGTTATCTACCAGAGCCTCTCTCCCTCGGAGGTGAACGAGGTATTGAATCGCAGCAGGGTGAACCTGATCCTCACGCTGCGCGAGGGCGCCAATAAGAGCATTTTCGAAGGTTTCTTTGCGAATGTGCCCGGCATTGTGCTCGCGAACAATATCGGGATCAATAAGAACCATATCAACGAGCAGACGGGCAGGCTGATATCGGAACGCCAATTGCCTGAGGCGCTGTTGTGGTTCCGTAGTAACTACCAGCGTTTCCAGCCGCGCGAATGGGCACTGGCACACATTTCACCCGAGGTGAGCACGGCGAAGCTCAATGAGTTTCTTCGTGAGCTGGCTCTAAAACGTGGCGAGACCTGGACCCGCGATATCGTCGCCAAGACAAATTGTCCTGATCCTGTGTACTACCCCGATGAGAGAGTAGCCGAGGGATTACCAACGGTGGATGACCTGTTAAAGCAGTACGGACGGAGAGGCAACGTGCCGTAGATGGAGAAGGTTGTACGTCTCGTGAAAACTGTTACCAGTGCTTATCTATGGGCGAAGCATCGTGAGCGGTTACTGTCCACACAACGCGGTGTGCTCATCCTGATGTATCACGAGATTGCATCGCTGCGGTCGAGCGTGTTCGAGCAGCTCCCGGTGTTCTGCACAGCGCCTGAGAGCTTCAGTCAGCAGATAGATTGGCTGCGAAAGCACTTTGAAGTCATCAATATCGATGAGGCAGTCAGGCGTTTGCGTGGTCAGTGCTGTGAGGATGGTGCTGCTGTCGTCCTAACCAGCGATGACGGCTGGAGCGGGTTCTATCGGCATGCAGTGCCGTTATTGCGGTCGCGCGCCCTGCCTGCGACGATCTACATCACAACATCCATACTGGACGGCAAGTTGCCGTGGTATGTCAGATGGAGGATACTGCTGACTGAACAGCCACAGATCCGAGAATGGCTGTCGGATGCTCTATGCACACATGGTACCATCAAGGAGGCAAATGACATCCTCTCCACATTGAAACAGCTGGATCTTGCGAAGATAGAAAGCCTGTGGAAAGAGGCAACAGAGAAGAGAGGTTTCGTGCCCAACCACATGCCATCCGGTTGGTTCATGCGGGTAGAAGAGGTCAGAGAGGCTGTATCGGCGGGTATCACCATCGGTGCCCACACGGTAAACCACCCTCAGCTGAGCTGGGAGACTCTATCTGTCGCATCCAAAGAGGTTTTGGAGAGCAAGCAGATTCTGGAGCAGCTTACGGGGCAGCCTGTTCGGCATTTTGCCTATCCCAGCGGCGATTACAGTGATGACGTGGCGGAGCTCGTGCGTCAGGCAGGCTTTGAAACGGCGGTCACCACTGACATGGGCTGGAACCAGCTCGGTGCAGACCTGTTTCGCTTACGGCGGATCGATGTCCATGAGACGGCATACCTAGACCACCGGGGACGCTTCAGCGAGGCGATGTTTGCGCTCACGATAACGGGCGAGTGGAACCGCGTTAGGCGCAGATTGAGGTTCTGGCGATGAGTGCGCGCATCGGTTTCGTGTTCTTTAGCACCTATCCGGACATCCGCGTGGTGAAGATGACCGACACGCTGGCGAAAGCGGGCTACGAGGTCATCGTGCTGGCGCGTAACATCAAGGGCGTGACGGAACCCGGTGCAGCGCACCCGTATGCTCATCTGGTTGTTCAGCAGGGTGAGGAGTGGCGTGGTCGCCTGCAGGTGCGTCGCCTGCTGGACGATACCCCTGAAGGCTGGCGAGCGCCTCTCACGTTGCCCTACCACATCAACCCGGTATGGCGCCGGGCAATCCGCGATCTGGTGGTAAAGGACGGTTGCCGTCTGCTGATCGTTCGCGACATGCCGCTGGTGCTGGCGGCGGTCTCGGTGGGCAGGCGATACGGCGTGCCGGTGATTTTTGACATGGCGGAGAACTATCCGGCGGTGCTGGCGGTCTGGCGGCGCTGGGAGGGGCGGACGCGGGCGCTGGTTAACGTGTTTGCGCGAAACACTGCGCTGGCTCGTCCGGTCGAACGGGCTTCCGCGCGAGGGGCGGATGCGGTGCTGGTGGTGGTGCCTGAGCATGTGGAGCGAGTATCGCGGCTGAGAGGAACTTCGGACGGCATCCACGTGGTGGAGAACACGCCGGTTCTGGAAGAACTGGACGCGCTGTGGACACGATACGAGCAAGATATTGGTTCTCAGCCGTGTGGCGGTTGCCTCGAGGTGGTTTACGGAGGCAATGTGCATTTCTACAGAGGTATCGACACGCTGATTGAGTGTGCCGCGTTTTTGAAGCGTCAGGGTCAGCAAGAGGTTCGCTTTACGGTGGTGGGCACGGGCAAGGTCTGGAACCGACTGCAGGCAATGGCGTTGCAGCTGGGTGTGTCTGACGCGGTCTGCTTCACGGGTTGGCAGGCAGACCTGATGGCTTTCGTCTATCGCGCTCACGTCGGTTACGACGGCTCTCATGCCTCCGAACACACCCATAACACGATGCCCAACAAAGTATACGATTACATGGGGTTCTGTAAGCCGGTTCTGGTGTCCGACTGTCGCCCGATGAAGCGACTGGTGGAGCAGACTGGCTGTGGCCTGGTGTTTCGTTCGCAGGATGCCGAAGATTTAGCAGAGAAGGTATTGATGCTGCGCGACCCTGCCCTTCGCGCCGAGATGGGGGCACGAGGACGCCGTGCGGTGGAGGAGCGGTACAATTGGGGAGTGGATGGGAGCGCGTTTCTTCGGGCAGTCAGCATACTTTTTCGGGACTGAACAGATGACCACCATTTCGCGCTTGCAGTTCCCAATAGCTGTCGCGGTGGTGTGTCTGCTCGCCTGCCTTCCCGTTTGGATTGTAGAGTATCCGCCGTTAATGGACTGGCCCAACCACCTCGCGAGGATATACATTATCGCGAACTACCGCGAGGAGCCTGCGTTTCAGCACGAATTTGTCATCAACAGCTTCTGGCGACCCAACGTCGGTCTGGACTGGCTAGGCGTGCTTCTATTCAGTTTCTTGCCTGCGGGGTTGGTAACGAAAACGATCCTTTCACTCACCCTCATACTTTTCGTGTTGGGATCTTACGCGTTGGCGAGGACGCTTTTCAACGCCCCGACCGCCGGTGTGTTGCTCAGCGCGTATTTTGTGTACAACACGATGTTCCTATACGGCTTCATGAATTACTGCTTTGGGGTCGGGCTTTTCCTCGTCGCTTTCGCCTACTGGTTAGCTTATAGACCTTTAACTACATGGCGGGCAGTGGTCATCGGTCTGCTTAGTCTCGCATGCTGGTTTGTGCATCTTACTTCCTACGGTTTCTTGCTGACGGCGGCTGTAATTGCTAGTGTCCTTCAGAATACCGAAAGTCTGAAGGTACGACTGCTGCGTATTGTGCCGCCCTTGGCTGGAGGTATTGTTCCTTCTTTCCTGTACCTGTTAGACCTAGGACAGGAGCGAAGTATCGGCGGTTTGCGGTGGGAGGGGCTCACCTCTAAAATGCTGGGTGTTGGCTATCTGTTTGCTACCTACGACTTCCTCGTAGATGGTCTGTTTTTGGGTGCTCTGTTAGTGCTGTGTTTATTTGCTTATCGATGGGGTGGGTACGTGAGGAGCCGTTTACTCCTCACATTGGTCGTCCTGCTCGCGCTCGTGTACTTCGTCATGCCAACAGCTGGATTTGCAGGCGTCTGGGCTATGGACCGCCGTACTGTCTTGCCTGCTTTAGCTCTCCTTCTCTTACCGCTGGGGAGGCTGAGCCAAGGGAGAGAGCGCTTGCTTCTGCTGATGACCTGCTTGCTGGTATCGGCACGAACAGTTTGGATCGGCACAAATTGGCTGCCGTTGAGTGTGCAAGTCAAAGATTATCTAAGTACGATTCAGGCTGGGGTAATGCGTGCTGGCTACGTGTATCCAGTCACGATGCTTGAGACGCTGGACAAGCAACAGTGGATTCGGCAGATGTGTTTCCGGCACGCCCATTGTTACCTTGT
This sequence comes from uncultured bacterium, assembly GCA_937132045.1. Taxonomy (GTDB): domain Bacteria; phylum Armatimonadota; class HRBIN16; order HRBIN16; family HRBIN16; genus HRBIN16. The sequence goes on along the minus strand of CAKZNX010000110.1, from coordinate 1,429 downwards.
GCCCAAGTTGCACCTGATACCTGCCAATCTATTCGCTTACGCTGACCAGCATAGTCTCAGATGGAGACGACCAGAGATCGTTGCAGCGTACGGAGAAGTAGAACCGCCCTTTCCACTCCCGGAACAGGCTATTGATGTACAAACTGTTGCGAACCACTGGGAGTACGTTGTGGGATACCGATTGACGCCCGCGTACTTGGATTACCTGTCGAGGCACTTTGAACTCGTTGTTCATCGTGGAGACACCCGTGTTTTCGCGACGCCGCGAGCGTCCATAAGACGCTAGCCGTTGCAGGAAGCGGGATGCGCTCTACGTCTGCGCCGACTGAAATGACACCACCCCCACATCCCATCCCAAACGCGAGAGCCAGAGATGATAGTCCGACTCGCGCAGGTCGTCTGGGCGGCAGCCGCTGAGTGCCACGATCAGCGCCTCCAGCACGTTGGTGGCAAAGGTCTCGCCGTGGAACACGGGCGTGGTGGTCAGCAGCAGGTCGGCTCCGCGCTCGCGCAGGAACTCGATATCTGCCTGTCGCACCGTGTTGGTGAGGATGACCTTGCCCTTCAGACTTGCGGGGGCGTAGCGGTGGATGTAGTGCCAGTCGCCTGCGATGACATCCGCCCAGCGAAAGGTGCTTTCCCATCGCGGCGTGTTGCACTCCTGCTTCTCGCCGGTGGGGTAGAGCCACTCAAAGGGTAACCGCACAACCACCGGCAATACGACATGGGCTAGCTGTGCCAGCGTGCGGATGTCCCGAACGGGCAGGGGAACGCCCAGCGCAAAGAGGGCGTCGCCAAAGACCACAGCTCGTGCACGCGTTGCCAGCGCCTCTGCCATCCCGAACCGATCCAGCGCACTCACCAGCAGCACGTTCTGCTGCGCCCAGTCCAGAATGCCTTTCTGCTCGATGCGTTCTACTGCCTGACGCTCCAGCGTGTTCTTCAGACCGCTTCCGTCGACAACGGGGGTGTGTTTGACCACCGAGACAAGCCTCTGCACATCGCGGAACGTGTAGCGTCGCCCCTGCGACCAGAGGTGGAGGTCGCAACCGCCCAGACCAATCGCGTCTACCGTGCCGTCCAGCTCGGCGAGCAGTTGCTGGAACCGGCGCTTGTCGCCGTCCGTGCCGCGACGTTCTACACGTACCGACCTTCCAAGCAGATGCAGTTCGGCAACTTTGTCGCGCTTGCTGGAACCCAGGCTCACAGAGACGACGTGTTTCATATATGAAGTTCCCTAACACCTGCTATCAGGCATGAGTGTCACTCCTCCGCAAGACGATTATCATGTTACTACGAAGCGTGCTTAGCGCGTCAACGCGATAGAGAGCGCGGAGGTAAAGCAACTCGAGTATCGCTGCTGGCGGAAACAACGCCAGTATTGGATGTCCACCACTAGGGACCATGTACATGCATTTCTCGTGAAAAC
>CAKZNX010000109.1 GCA_937132045.1 uncultured bacterium | reverse complement strand
GACACGGGAAGTGAGGGGGATTGCTTCGTCGCTTCGCTCCTCGCAATGACACGGGAAGTGAGGGGGATTGCTTCGTCGCTTCGCTCCTCGCAATGACACGGGAAGCGAGGGGGATTGCTTCGTCGCTGCGCTCCTCGCAAGGACACGGGGGCGCGGGGGATTGCTTCGTGCTTCGCTCCGTGCAAGGACACGGAAGGTTGGGAGTGCGCGTGCCAATGTGACATCCGGTTTCCGGCTGGCGAAGGGAGCGCCTTCCGCGCTGGCACTCCCACGCCTCATCCACGACCTCCTACCACCGCGTGCGCACCGTGAAGGTCACCTTCACCTCGCCGTTGCGCTCCACCGTCAGCGGAAACTCCACCGTGCGGGCGTCCAGTTTGTTGTACTTGTGGCTTGCCTGCACGATTTGCCAGTCGCCCCAGAAGTGCTCGACCACCCACACTGCGGCATCGGTCTCCTTGTGGTTGCGCACGGTGATTTCCCAGGTCTCCTCGATCACGCGGTCGGCAATCTGCTTGAACTCGGTGCGCTTGCGCTCACCCACCACATCGAAGGCGTCGCCGATGTACAAGCGCACCAGCTCATCTTTGGGGGTGTGGTCGATCAGGTCTTCGCCAAGGAACTGCAGGTTGCCGCGGTCATCCGCCTTGTAGAGGCGCACCTTGCCTTTGGGCAGAGGCATCCCCATGTTGTTCTCTTTGGAGTTGCGCATCTCCACGACGATGTTCAGCTTCACGTTCTGGGTGTCGCCGCCCATGCCCGGCTGGCGGATGCCCTGCATCCACCACCGCCTGCCTGCATCCAGCACCAGTTTTCGTGTCACCTTCACGTCGGCAGCGGAGAGCAGGGTCATCTGCTTCGTCTCGTTGTCGCGCACGGTGGTCGTACCTTGCAGGGTGTACAGATGATACTCAAAGAACGCCTCTTCTTCGAACTGCGGGGCGGCTGCACGCGCCTTCATCATGCCGTCCAGCACCACGCCGCCGACGCCCGATGCCTCCTGCACCCGACGCACGTCGCCCGCCATCAACTGCAGCTGTGCATCGGTATAGGTGGCTCCACTGCGGTTGTCGATGGTTACCCAGCCGGTCAGGTCCACCATGTTCTCGTCTTTGTTCACCACCGCCACGTAGTCGGCTTTCCACGTGATGGAGTTGGCGAGGTAAGAGACCTGCGTGTTGTGCGCGCCAGCGCGGTCGACCTCCAGTTTCCACAACAGCGAGGGGCGTGACACCAGTCCCTCAGGCAATTCGTTGAGTTCTATCTGCCCCGCGGGGTTCAAGACCAGCCTTCCGTCTTTCAAGCGGATGACCAGTCCCTGATAGACCGTACCACCGCCCCCCGCGTCGGTCTGTCCCACAATGGCTGTGGGCGGATTCAGCAACGTGCCCTCCAGTATCTCCACCTTGCCGTCGGGATGGACCTGCTTGAAGCGCACCGTTTTGCCCACCGACTTGTTGAGGATCGACACGGGGTTCAGCAGGTCATACTGATAGTTCTGTTCCCGAACAGCCACCGCGTTGGGGGCAGTGAGTGACTTGAAGCTGATGGAGGTGGGGTCTATCTGCGCTGCCACGTCCTCGTAGCGCACGAAATTGATGCCTTCCTTCAAGCTGATTTGCCGATTCTCGCGAACCACCGCGAAGTTCTGGTTGTAGATGGTCAGCGAGACGCCCTTCGTGTCTCTGGCGGTCGATGTTACGGTGTTCTGTGCATCTGCCATGTTAATCGCTCCCATCACGAGCAATATACCTGTCAACAACGCTCGCCACATCGCTCATGACCTCCCTGTGAATGTGCACCCATTAGACGCGCCGTGTGCGTAATATGTTTCTGGGTGGCGATAATGGACCAAAAACACTGGTTGTTGTGGGATGGCGATTGTGCTTATTGTGCGCGCTGGGCTGTCTGGGTGCAGCAGCGTGACCGGCGAGGTGTTTTCCGCGTCGTACCGTATCAGCAGGCGCCCTCTCCCCCGATGACGCCCGCGCTGTATCAGGCGTGTCGGCAAGGGGTTCATGTCGTTCTCAACGATGGCGAGGTGATTGCAGGCGGACGAGCTGTGCTGTTTGTGCTCGAGCAGCTGGGCTATCGGTCTGCACGCTGGCTGGCTCATCAGCCGCTGCTGGCAGTGGTGGAGTGGGGCTATCGCTGGATTGCCGGTCGGCGCCGGTGTTCGAGTGGCACCGGTACGAACAGATTTTTGTGATGCGTATTGTGAAATAAGTCTGTTGCCCACTGCAGAAATGCGGCTGGCACGCCATAATGGATGATGGACAGTGGCTTCTGTAATCCCTTTCGCTACTCCTGTTGAGTGGTTCCACCTCTGCGATGAACGGCAGCGACAGGAGGTGCCCAGACATGTCGGACAGCATCAGCAGTGAGCAGCACTCACGGCGTCATTGTGCCGTTGACTGTGAAGCAGTGTTGAAGCAGGAGCTTGCGGCAATCCGAGCCCGGCGCGAGCAGGAATGTATCCTCTGCTCCATACCCTCTATCATCGTGACCATCGATGGTAGCGGTCGCGTCACGCGCTGGAATGCATTCGCCGAGAAAACCTTCGGGGTGTCGGCGGACAGGGTGATGCATAAGCCGCTGAAAACCTGTCCTGTCAAGTGGCAGTGGAGCCTTCTTGAGCGTGGCGTCGTCTCCTGTCGCGCCAGTCGGAAGCCGGTGCGGCTGGACGACCTGAGGTTCACCCGTCCCGACGGCAACGAGGGCATCGTTGGGTTCACTATCAGTCCGTTGTTGTTGAACGGTGATTGGGAGGGTGAGTTGTTGTTGCTGGGGGCAGACATCACGGAGCGGCGGCTCATGGAACGGCAAATTGCTCAGGCGACCAAGATGGAGTCCATCGGCAGGCTGGCAGCGGGTATCGCGCATGAGATCAACACGCCTACGCAGTACATCGGAGACAATCTTCGCTTCCTTCAGGAATGCTTCGACGACGTGAACTCCGTGCTTCGTCTCAGTCAGCAGCTGCTGGAAAACCTCGAGGAGAACAGCGTTCCGCCTGAGCAGATCGAGCAGTTTAGACGCTTGATGGAGCAGGCGGACATCGACTACCTGCTGAGTGAGATACCTCTGGCGATCTCGCAGTCGCTGGAAGGCGTGGAGCGGGTGACCCGTATCGTCCGTGCAATGAAGGAGTTCTCGCACCCGGGTACGGCGGAAATGACGCCCGTCGATATCAATCACGCGCTGGAAAACACCATCACTGTGGCGCGCAACGAGTGGAAATACGTTGCCGACGTGGTGACCGATTTTGCGCCGAATCTGCCTCCTGTACCGTGTCTGCCCGGTGAGATCAATCAGGTATTTCTCAACATCATCGTCAATGCAGCGCACGCCATTGCCGACGTGGTCGGGAACGGCTCCGAAGAGAAGGGAACCATCACGGTCAGCACCAGCCTGAAGGGCAACTGGGTGGAGGTGCGTATCAGTGACACCGGGACCGGCATTCCCGAGTCGATCCGCTCCAAGATTTTCGACCCCTTCTTCACCACAAAGGAGGTGGGCAGAGGAACCGGACAGGGTCTGGCGTACGCGCACTCGGTGGTGGAGAAGCATCGCGGCATTATCGACTTCGAGACGGAGGAGCGGAAGGGAACCACCTTTATCATCCGTCTGCCTCTCGCTCAGCCACAATCCGGCGCAAAGGAGGCAGCGGCATGAAACGGCGCGTTCTGTTCGTGGACGACGATCCGAATGTGCTGCAGGGTCTTCAGCGGATGCTTCGCTCCATGCGCCAGGAGTGGGACATGGATTTTGCCGGTGGTGGCGAGGAAGCCCTGCGCAAGATGGAGGGCACGCCGTTTGATGTGGTTGTCTCCGACATGCGGATGCCCGGAATGAGCGGCGCGCAGTTGCTTCAGGAGGTCGCCAGACGTTACCCGAGCACGGTGCGTATTGTGCTGTCCGGACATTCGGACCGCGAGTACATCCTGCAGCTGGTTACCACCAGCCACCAGTATCTGGCGAAACCCTGCGATGCGGACACAATCAAGGATACGGTAAACCGCGCCTGTGCCCTGCGCGACCTGCTGACATCGGAAGAGCTGAGCGGAGTGGTATCGCGCATCGACTCTCTGCCAAGCCTGCCCTCCCTGTACACCCGCATCATTCAGATATTGCAGTCGGATGACCCATCGCTTCAGAAGGTTGGGGAAGTCATCGCCGAAGATATCGCGATGAGTGCGAAAGTCTTGCAGCTCGTCAACTCTTCTTACTTCGGCATCGCTCGGCGGATCTCCAACCCGGTGCAGGCAGTGATGTTTCTGGGATTGGAGACCGTAAAGGCGCTGGTGCTCTCTGTGCAAGTGTTCGCGACGTGGGACAGCCGCAAGGTGAGGCAGTATGATATCGAGACGCTGTGGCAACACAGCATGACGATTGGCATGATTGCCAAACGTTTAGCAGAGATGGAACAGCTTCGTACCAGCGAGGCAGACGACGCCTTCACCGCTGGGTTACTGCACGATATCGGCAAGTTGATTCTGGCAGCCAGCCTGCCGGATAAATATGAGCAGATTGTGCAGGACTGCCGAAAGAGCCACCTGCCTGTGTGGGTGGCGGAGGAGCAGACCTTCGGCACCACCCACGCAGAAATCGGCGCCTATCTGCTGGGGCTGTGGGGTTTGCCCACCGCCATTGTGGAGGCAGTGGCGTGGCACCATCGCCCTGCCGAGTGCCCTGCACGCACCTTCTGTCCACTCACCACCGTGCATGTCGCCAATGGGTTGTGGCATGAGATGAGGCATTCCGAGTGCCAGGACATGGGTGCCCTCCTGGACACCACACTGATGGAAGACCTGGGTCTGCAGGAGCGGATACCGGTATGGCGTTCAGCCTGTAAGCAGATCTTGGGAAGCGGAGGCAAGTGATGTCCGAGAAAGTGCTATTTGTTGATGACGATGCGAACATCCTGACGAGCTATCAGCGCGTCCTGCGCAAGCAGTTTCGGATTGAGGTTGCCGTTGGCGCCGAGGCTGCGCTCAAACTGATTGAGCGGCAGGGACCATACGCGGTGGTGGTCTCGGATATGTATATGCCGGGTATGAACGGGGTGCAGTTCCTTGCGAAGGTGAAAGAAATCGCGCCGGATACCGTACGCATCATGTTGACAGGAAATCCCGACCTGCGCACGGCGATCGAGGCGGTGCACCACGGACATATCTTCCGCTTCCTCACCAAGCCGTGTCCGCCCGATAGCCTGGTGCTGGCGCTCGAAGCCGGTATCGAGCAGTACAGGCTCATCACCGCCGAGCGTGACCTGCTGGAGAAGACCCTGAGCGGCAGTGTGAGGATGTTGATGGACATCCTCGCCATGGTGGACCCTCATCTCTTCGGGCGGGCGCAGGTTATCCGCGGCTATATCCGTTCGCTGGCGCAGACGCTGCAGGTGGGCGAGGTATGGAAGCTGGAGCTGGCAGCTATGCTGGCGCAGGTGGGACTGGTGACCATTCCGCCCGTGGTGGTGTTGAAGGCACGCGCCGGGCACACGCTGTCGGATGGGGAACGCGAAATGCTGGAGCGCGTGCCGGAAATCAGCCACAACCTGCTGATCAACATCCCCAGACTGGAGCCTGTCGCGAAGATTGTGCTGTATCAGAACAAGCACTTCGACGGCTCGGGTTTTCCGAGGGACTCCGTTTCCGGATACGATATCCCGCTGGGTGCACGGTTGTTGAAGGTACTGAGCGACCTGCGCGACCTAGAGGAATCGAGCATCACCCGCAGGCGTGCACTGGAAATCCTGCGGAAACGCGAGGGGTGGTACGACCCTCGCGTGCTGGAAGCGACGGCCGTCACCTTCGTCTCCCCGATGGAAGCCCAGCATCAGGTGGAGGTACCAGCCGTCGCCGTGTCCGTGCGCGGGCTGAAGGTCGGACAGCTGCTCGCCTCTGATGTCTACACCGCCGACGGGAAACTGCTCATCTCTGCGGGGCATCGCATCTCCGAGGCTCTGCTGGAGCGGATTCGGAACTTTGCGGAGGTCACCGGTATCCGCGAGCCGCTGTATGTCGAGATGACTTCCGCCACCGGGACGCCACGAGCGGCCTGAGACGTTATTCCACAGGCAGGTCCCACACCAGCAACCGGCAGGGCAAATCTCCTTGCAGGAAGTCGTAGGCAGCTACCGGAGGAAGAGGTGCCAGCTGTTCGAACGCGGTGTTCCCGCTGATGGCGACGATGCGGCTTCCTGCATACTCGCTGCTCCACTTCTGCCACAGCTTGCGGTAAAGGTGTATCAGCTCGGACGGCTTGCCCATGCGCACACCATAGGGCGGGTTGGTGACCAGCACGACCGGCTCGTCCGGGGGCGGCAGGGTAAGTGCATTCGCCACAGTGAACTGGATGTCGTCCACGCTGGCGCGCTGCGCATTCTGGCGAGCGATTCCGATGTAGCGTGCGTTCCAGTCGCTACCGTGGGCGGGCGGCGATTCGAGGTACGTCACCAGAGCACAGCGCGCCAGCTCCGACTGCCATCGTTCCTCGTCGTGCAGGGTCAGGCGACGGAATGCCCACTCCTCTCGCCCGCGTGAAGGGCTGATGCCGCGACGCCACAACACGCCCTCGATGAGCAACGTGCCCGTTCCACACATGGGATCCAGCAGGGGGCGCTCGTCCCAGCCCGACGCCATCATCACCGCAGCAGCCAGTGTGGGGCGCAATGCCGTAAGGTGCGCCAGACTCTGCCGCCACGGTCGTCGATGCAGGCTGCTACCCGTCAAATTCAGCCCCAGCAGATACTGGCTGTCCGCGAGGGTGGAGAATATCTCCACATCAGGGTTGTCGAGGTTCACGGGGGCTCTCTGTCCGCGCCGAGCGATGAAGCGGTCGCAGATGACCTGTCCAACCACCCGTGCGATGTCCATACTGGTGAAATCGTGCGTGCCGTCGCGTTCGGAACGCACCGCAAAGGTGAGAGTGTTTTCGAACCACTGTTCGTAAGGCACCTGCCAGGCCACCTGCGCGATCTCCTTCAGGCCACACGCCTGCGCCCGTGCCAGCAGGATGAAGAACCGGTGAACGGTTCGGGCGTAGAGGTGCAGGTGGTATATCTGCGTCCATTCCGCGCGGAAGTAGACGCGCGAGGGGCTGGTATCGTAAACCTCCACGCCGAGGGCGCTCAGCTCCCGCTCGGTGATGGATTCGAGACCTGTGTTGCAGGTGGCAAAGAAATCGTATTGGCTCATCCTGTGATTTATGATACCGCTGTCTGGCTGTTTCGCCTCACCCCGTGTCATTGCTAGGAGCGTAGCGACGAAGCAATCTCCTTCGCATCGCGTTAGCCGTGGGGGATTGCTTCGCCTGCCT
>CAKZNX010000108.1 GCA_937132045.1 uncultured bacterium | reverse complement strand
ATGGAGCACCTCATGCTGAGGCGCTCCATCTGACGAGCTGCTAAGTGGTCTTCTCCGCTGCGAACGACGCCTGCTCGTAGTAGTCGTACGCCTGGATGCGTCCACTGCCTGTGAAGTGCTTTGCCCGCACATGCAGGGAGGCCGCGAAGGTGCATCGCGTGTGCGTGGTCGGGAAGCCGGGCCACGCTCCCAGCAGCTGTCCAACAGTCACTGCTCCCGACTGCTGTGGCGCCGCTGGCGGCTCCCCCACGTCCGCAGTGCCCGCAGCAAAGGTGCCGCTCGGTCCGTTCAACCCTCGCTTCCACGTCAGGGAGTAGGACATCATGAACGTGTTGGTCGGATTGGACACGCCGTGCGGGTGGTAGGCGCGGAAACCGATGGACACAGTGGTGCCTTCGGGTCCACTGATGAACTGGCACTCCTCGGTGCTGGGTATCCCGTTGCGCCGAATGTCCACGATGTCGCCCTGAACGGGGGTATTGTCGACCCAGAAGACGCTTACGGCATCGGCGAAGGGCACGTTGTCGGTGGAGTTCGGGTCGCCTTGGCGCCAGCGGCGGAACTGGAAGTTGCGGGCGGTGCCGGGGTCGCCAGCCGGTGCGGCGCTCGGCTTGATGCGGTTGCCGGAGGCATCGAACAGCTCGAGTACGAGCATGTAGCGTCCTGCAGCAAACAGGTTGGTGTTCCACACCTGATGATACTGCCCGCTGAGCCAGTAGTTGCCGCCGCTCCAGTACGGGATGCGGTTCAGCCCCACCTGTCCGCCCACGTCCGCCGGGCTCGCCGTCAGGGTGTCCGCCGTTGGCTTCCATTCGCCGCCAACGAACACGAAGCGGTTCCACACCACCGCCGAGTCCAGAATCGTTACCGACCCGGATGGCGCACCCGAGCTGTCTACCGGCACCACCGATAGCCGGTAGTATCGGGCAATGGGTTCCAGCTCGGGCGAAAACCAGAGGCGGATTCCCAGCGAGGCGCCCCACGGACAGTCTGGCGCGTAGGAGGTGGTAATCGTGCCCGAGCTGGCTGACAGCGGAGCTACTCGGGTCAGCCCGTTTTGCGTCGGGTAGTTGGAGTGGCGTGAGCCAGGACTGCCGATATACTCCAGCATCGCGAAAGGCAAGCCCTCTCCGGGCGGCGCATCGCCGGGCGATGAGCCGCACACCAGCGCGCGCCAATTCGACGTGCGGAGGTCTGCTGACTCCCCAAGCGCGAACCAGCTCTGTGAAGACAACCCATCGTACACGGTTACCCAGTTGCCCTGAATACGCTGACGCACTCTGAAGGCGAAAGTGGTGTGGCAGTTCAAGCCGGACGGCGAGACCCGTCGCGGGCGCAGGTAGCAATAATCGAACCTTCCGCCGGGTTGCAATGGCGTCTCGCCCACCTTGCGCACCGAGCACGTGCAGATGAACGGCAGCAGATAGGGGCGAGCCATCACATAGCTCTCCGCCTCCCGAGCGCCGAGTGAGATCAGCGTCAGGTAATCGCTGTAGAGCCGTTCGGCGGGCACAGACGCCATGTCTACCGACGCCGTTGCCAGACGCCGACGCAGTTCGGCTGCCTGCGAGCGCAGGTCCCCCTGTGCCTGTGGGCGTAAAGTCGGACGCAGGGCGCTCAGTTCCAGCCGTTCGGTCAGCCGGCTCAGGTTGGTTGGGAGGAAAGGCAGCGGGTCGGGTCCCGGTCCGGGCGGGACAGGTGGGTGCGGAGGGAACGGCGGCGGGTCAGGTAGAGGGATGGGGATATTCTCCAGCACCTCGCGCAGTCGGTCCAGCAGGTCAGGGATACGGATTCGCCAGCAACAGCACACGCGCTCGTAAATCTCCACGATGCCGTCGCAAAGGGGCAGACAGTGAAGAGGGAGGATGGTGTGCAGGTCTGGGCGCACGGCAAGGCTCCTCAGCGCCAGGTTGCGCGAGAGGTTCAGACCTGATACGATGTCGATCCTGTCGAGAATGTCCCACCACCACGGGCGGCACTTGCGCGCGGTGCCGTTGACGCACACGAACTCGAAGAGAAACCGCTCCCAGATGTCCCTGCCGATAATCAGTCCTCGTTCTTGCCAGAGCGGAAAGGTGGCATCAGGGCGAAAGGTAACGAGGCTTTCGGTGGTCAGCTGGGCGAGGTCCTGCACGTCTGGTCCCAAAGCGATAGCCGGTAGTCGTGCCCATTCCGCCTGCACGTCCAGACGTTCCTTCTCGATGCGCGCGAGTTTGCGCACAGGCTTGCCCACCACGTCTACCTCATACACCGCTATGGCAGGCGGGCTTTCCTCAGGCTTCAGTCCAGCCAGCTGCACCCGCGCCGTGAAGGCGGCTTTGGCGCGCTGGGTCTCTCCGG
>CAKZNX010000107.1 GCA_937132045.1 uncultured bacterium | reverse complement strand
AATAATTCAGGAGTGTCCCCATCACTGGCTCATTACCTACGATGACTGCGCCGAGGTGCGCAGACTCTTTCGCGATGCCTGCATCGTGGAGTGGCAGCTGCAGTACGGGATGAATAACTACAAGCAACCGACTGCTCGTCCCGGCAGGAAGCTTTTCATCGCAAATTACGATATCCGTTCCCGATATGCCAAACAGCTGGCGCTGGTGATGGAGCGGCGGGCACACTACTCAGAGGCAGATTAGACGAAGGCTTGCTCGAGGACGGCGAGCGTCCTGCGCCCCGCCTCATCCCAGCGGAACTGTCGTGCCCGCTCCTGTCCTCGTGCCACCACCTGCTGACGCAATGCCTCGTCGGTGGCGATGCGCACAATCCCATCGGCAATCGCGCCGACATCGCGAGGGTCTACCAGCACACCGCCGTCGCCGATCACCTCCGGCATAGCGGAGACAGTGGACGCCAGCACGGGCGTTCCGCAACCCATCGCCTCCAGTGGGGGCAGTCCAAAGCCCTCATACAGTGAGGGATAGAGCAGAGCGCACGCAGAGGCATACACACCGGGCAGGTGTTCGCGCGGGATGTATCCTGCGAACGACACCGACGCCTCGATGCCCAGCTGAAGCGCCTGCGTCTGGATACGCTGGTGTTGCCACCCGCGCGCACCCACCAGCACCAGCGGCGGCAGGTCGGTCTTCTGGCGGGCGAGAGCATACGCCTCCATCAGTCGCGTCAGGTTTTTGCGCGGCTCCAGCGTGCCCACAAACAGCAAGAAGCGCTCCGGAAGGCAGTACCGTTCGCGCACCATGGGCTGAAGGGCACGAGCATTCTCGAGGTTAAAGATCGTATCCAGTCCATAGGGGATGATCGCCACACACTGTTCGGGTACGTGGTAGAGCCTTCTGACATCGGCGGCGGTTGACGCGGAGATGGCAATCACCCTGCGGGCGCGCTGTACACTCCATCGCGTCACGGTTCGCAGATAGGCACGGCGGGCCGGGTGAATGGTCTCAGGCGACACCTCGAAGTTCAGGTCGTGTACGGTCACCACACCCACCCCACGCCACCGCAGAGGAAGCACAAAGGCTGGTGAGAAGAGCACCTCCACACCGTCACGCTTCAGAACCCGTGGGAACACCATCTGCTCCCACAGCACACGCTGTGCCCCCGAACGAAGCCTGCGCGTCGCTGGTACCCATTTGACACGAGCCGGATTCCTGAGGGGCAGCTGATCCGGTTCGCCGTACAGCACCACATCATGCTCGCCTGCCTGCGCGACGAGTTCAGGTACCAACGCACGGATATAGTGCTGGATGCCCGTGTGCGTGGTGGACAGCAGGTGCACGTTGATGCCGATGCGCATTACTGCAGCACTTCTAAGGAACTCAGCCCGGAGCGGAGAGCATCCGCCTGCGATGCAGTCAACTCACTTAGAGGGGGACGCACTGCCATCGACGGCAAACCCCGCCAGGCGCATATCTGTTTGATGGCAGGGATGAAGGGCATGGCATCCACCACCTCCAGCACACTCAGGAGGTGTTCGTTGTGCGTTGTGGTGTCCTCACCCCGTCGCAAGGCGGAGTCGACTCGCACGATGAGTTCCGGCAGGGCGCTTGCCAGACCGGAGATGCACCCCCTTGCCCCGGAAGCCAGTGCATCTGCCAGAAGGTTCTCTGCCCCTACAAATATCTGCAGGCGAGGAAATCTCAGCAGAAACGACAGCAGCGTGTCCCAGTCGCCCGAGCTGTCTTTCAGTCCCACGAGGTGCGGATAGTCCAGCAGAGCCTCAACCACCTCTGGCGAGATGCTGATGCCCGCCAGCTCCGGGTAGTTATAAAGCAGAACGGGAACGTCCACCGCGTCCAGCAAGCGCATGTAGTACGCGGCGAGCCCTTCGTCCGACACCTGCTTGTAGTAGAACGGGGGAATAACCAGGATGGCGTCACAGCCCTCCTGCTGAGCAAAGCGACTGAGGCGAATGGTCTCCGGGAGATTCGCACAGCCCGTGCCGGCAATCACCTTGAGGTCCGCGGCGCACTCGCGAACGGTGCAGATAGCGCGTTCACGCTCCTCCACGCTGAGCGATGTGCCCTCGCCAGTGGTGCCGCAGACCACCAACCCCAGTACGCCATGCTGGCGCTGCCAGTCCACCAGCCCCCGAAATGCGTCGAGGTCCACATCGCCAGCGCTGGTTATAGGCGTAACCAAAGCGGTATAGACGCCCTGCGGAAGCGACGTCGTCATGCGATATTAGTCTCCTCCTGCTGGCTGAGGCGTGGGCTGGGGAGGAGGCGTCTGCGGTGCGCCTGCCTGGCGGATGAACGGCAGAAGCAGGTCCACAGGAACCGGGATGATGGTGGTGCTCGTACTCTGCGCACTCATCTCGCTGATGGTCTGGAGGTAGCGCAACTGCAGGGCGGCAGGCTGGGTAGCCATCATCTGCGCCGCCTGCACCAGTCGCTCCGCCGCCTGATACTCGCCCTCGGCGTTGATGACCTTTGCGCGTCGCTCACGCTCGCTCTCTGCCTGACGTGCCATTGCCCGCTTCATTGTGTCGGGCAGCACCACATCGCGCACCTCCACCGTTTGCACTTTCACCCCATACGGTTCGGTCTGCTCGTCGATGATGGACTGCAGTTGCTGGTTGATCTTGTCGCGGTGCGCCAGCAGGTCGTCCAGCTCCGCCTGCCCGAGGGTGCTTCGCAGAGTGGTTTGCGCAATGAGAGAGGTAGTACGGATGAAGTTCTCGATGCGGGTGACGGCAGCGGCGGGGTCAATCACGCGAAAGAGCACGATGGCGTCCACAGTGACCGGCACGTTATCACGGGTCATCACCTCCTGTCTTTGAACGTCCATCGTGACCAGTCGGGTGTCCACACGGATAGGTCGGTCGACGTAAGGCAGCAGGAAGATGATGCCGGGACCTTTCACACCAAGCAGTCGTCCCAGGCGCAGAATCACCGCGCGCTCCCACTCTGGCAGCACGCGCAGGGTCGCCCGCAAGACCAGAATGACGAAAATGACCACTGCAATGAGAAATGCCCCGGACTCGCTTGCCAGCAGTTGCTCAATAGTTCTCATGATGTTCGCTCCTCCTTCCTGACAATGGCGGTCAAGCCCTCCATCCGCTCGATAATCACCCGTTCGCCTGCCTTGATCGAATCTCCTGCGGTGACGGCATTCCAGTAGGTGCCGTCATAGAATATCTTGCCTCGTGGCGCAATATCGGTACGCGCCACCGCTACGGCACCACGCATCGACTCCATGCCCGTTACCCGACGTGCACGCTGAGCACGGATGCCCGCTGCCACTATCGCCACGAAGAACACCGAGGTCAACCCGGTCAGCGTAGCGGCAACCACCCACGACACTCTCAGAGCCGGGTCGGGCGATTCGAACAGCATCAGCAAACCCAACAGCATCGAGATTGCCCCGCCCAGCGTGAGCAGTCCATGAGACGGCGCGAAGGCATCCGCGACAAAGAGAATGACCGCCAGAACCAGCAGGGCAATGCCAGCCCACGACACCGGCAGAACCGAAAAGCCGTACAGCATCAACAGCAGGGAGATGGCTCCCACCACGCCCGGGAAGATCGCGCCGGGGTTCTGAATCTCAGCAATCAGCCCGTACAGCGCCAGCACACCTAGTATTGCCAGCACATTTGGATTGACAAGTACCTGCAATAGGCGCTCTCGCAGCACCATCTCCGAACGCTCAACAGGAGCGTTGCGCGTCTTCAGCACCACATTGCCTTTGGGCATCTTGATAGTGCGACCGTCGACCTTCGCCAGCAGCTCGGGCAGGCTGGACACCACGAGGTCCACCACGCGCTTCTCCAGTGCCGTTTTCTCGCTGATGGCTGCGCCCTCGCGCACTGCCAGCTCTGCCCATTCGGCGTTGCGCCCGCGCTGTTCGGCAAGGGAGCGAATGTAGGAGGCGGCGTAGTTCACCACTTTGCGCTCCATCGCTCTGGGCATGTCCTCCCCGGAGGACGCTACCGGTGTGGCTGCACCGATGCTGGTGCCCGGCGCCATGGCGGCAACGTGCGCGGCGATGGTGATAAACGCTCCAGCAGAGCCTGCCTTCGCCCCCGCCGGTGACACATAAACAGCCACAGGCACGTCGCTGGCGAGGATATCCTTCACGATCTGCTCCATGGAGTCCATCAGACCGCCGGGCGTGTCCAGCTCCACGACCAGCAACTGCGCTCCTCGCTCACGGGCTATTCGCAATGTACGCGAAAAGTAGTCCGCATTCGGTGGGGCAATCACGCCTTCCATCCGCATCACAATCACCGGGGGAGCCTCCTGCGGCTTCTGAGCAAGCGAAACGGCAGCCCAGATGAGGAGCGTCAGGAGCACCAGCCATTTCATCCTGCGCACTGAGAGCAACATCATGCACCCGTCCCTTTCTCCACTGGCGAACGGTTCCGTCGATAGTGTATCACCAAAGCGGACACCGGGTCAATCGGTGCCTGCTTCGCCTGCCCTGTTGCTCAAAAGACCAGCACGCGCTATAATTTACCATTGCTAAGTTCTGGCTTTCAGGAGGTTCGGGAATGGAATTCGCGCCGTTTGTCGACTCCCGTGTTCTGCTGGAGCAACCCGAAGCCCTGCGCAACAGAATGCAGGAGGACGGGTACCTGTTCATCTCGTCGCTCGTGCCGCGCGACGAGCTGCAGAACCTCTACGACTCCATCATGGACATTTGCCGTGAAGAGGGATGGGTGGACGACGATGGACTCGCGCTGGGCGAGCCGCGCCTCGAGGGACACGATGGCTGGTGGCAGGTCTATGACCGCGTGCAGTGCCTGGAGGAGTT
>CAKZNX010000106.1 GCA_937132045.1 uncultured bacterium | reverse complement strand
CACCACATCGGCGGTGAAGTCGGTGACGGTGCCCTCCGCGCTGCTATTGGAGAAGAAGGATGAGCCGACGCCATACGCATCCACCGGCACTCCCAGTTCCTCGAACTGCCGGATTTTACTGAGATTGAAACCACCTGTGGCGACGATCTTGATTTCCCTGCAGTAGCTGGCGGCACGCTCGCGCCAGTCCCGCGGCAGGTCCCAGCCCTGCCACCCGCGGTCGAGCGCCTCCCGGAGGTTCCGGATGAGTGCTGCGCTGACGCCGTACAGGGAGGGGTCGTCGGGAAGGTGCTGCAGACTGTGGTCGCGCAGTTCGCCACCGGTGTCCGGACGCACCCCATAGAGTTTGTAGCGTTCCGCCCCCTCGGTATCGCCAGCCTGCAGAGCCTTCCGGTAAGCCTCGAAAAAGGCGCGAGCGACCTCCAGTGAGGTGCGCACGCAGTCGTTGTGAAAGTCCACCAGCGCGATACGCGGCACCTGTGGGGGCATGATTCGGGCGAACTGGAGCATCAGTTCCGTGGTATCACCCAGGAAGCAGGCGATCATCGCGTGTGCGACTGTCCCCCCTGCCTGACCGCCCCACAACGAAGCCTGCGCTGGGGTAGAGACGAATGGCAAGGTGTTGCCGCGAAAGTCCAGGTTGTACCTCTGGACGCCGATGGCGTAGGCGTAGCCGTCGATGGCTTGAGTGGCTGGCAGGTCGAAGCGAGCAGGGAAAAACAGAACGGGCTTGCCGCGCGCCGCCTGCAGGAGGTAGTAGGTGTTGGTGGCGATTCGGCTGGCGCGGGTAAGCACGCCGAGGGTAGGGGTCTCCAGAATGGCAAAGTGGCGATAGCGACCGCGCACCTTCAGCACGGGCGTCACGTGCATTGGATTGCCTTCGTACGGCGCGAGGTCGCCGTCCTGCACCGCCAAAATCTCCAGCTCTTCACCGGTGGGAACGAAGAGCTCGCCGTCCCATTCGCCGGCACAGCGCTGAAGGATGGCAATCGCTGCATCCACCCCTGCCACCACCGTAAACGGTCTCCGCCGGGGGAACCATTGCATCTCCACCGCGGTGTCGCCGGTAGGCACATCGCGATAATCGGTGATGCCCTGCGCCTCCGCCAGCGGTGACCGCCCGCCAAACCGGTAGCCCTCCCGCGCCAGATGGGTGAGGATGCTCATCCCGTTCCAGAAGTAACGGTCGCTGTAGGTGCCTCGCCGGATTCCGTCCCAATCCAGCGCCAGGCTGTCTGCCAACAGTCGTTTGCCGTCGAAGATGCTCATGCTCCACTCACCGGATATCTTTTACCACCGTGACGCCATGAATCGCCAGATGGTAGAGGGCGATGCGATGCCACATTTCCGCCGGATGCGGCAGGATGCCAAGTTCGGTCGCGAGTTCGAGGTTGATGTCGTAGGTATCCGCACAGTCGGCTGGCACGATGACCCTGCCTCTGGTGTTGTGCGCCAGCAGGTGGGTATGCAGGTAGGTTGCCAGCAGATACACGCCCAGGTCGGTTCCACAACCGGCGACGATGAAATGCGTCAGCTGCGGATTGTCCATCAGCCACGGCTCGAGGCTGGTGCCATTCGCCGGGTGGAACGAGTTCTTCACGAACACGGTGAAGTGGTCACGCAGGGGCAGGGTTTCAATCTCGGGCGCCAGGCGCGCCTCGCTGGTGCCGCGCACCGCATGCGCAGGGAAATGCCGGAACTCCTCCGCCTCGTCGCTGTGGCTATCCACCAGAAGCACGAAGTTCTGGACGTTCCATTCGTGTGCGGTGAGCAACAGCCGACGCAGACGGGGAAGCATGTCCCGGTTGCGAATGCTTGCCATACTGCCCTCGTGTGCAAAGGCATTGAGCGGGTCGACCGCGAACACCGCCACAGCCTCTGCCGATTCGGCTTCCCGCAAGATGTGTTCGTGCCAGCGATACAACGGCAGAGACTCGTGCCACCGGTTCAGGTATTGCAGGAATTCGCTGGCGGGGTTCGGTTCACTCGGCGGCATTTCCGCGCTCCGCAGAGGCGCCTTCGGATGCGGTCTGTTTTTGATAGTTTTCCAGCTGCTCGAGCAGGAGACGCATTTTGCGGGCGTGGGTCTCGGCAAGGAAGGGATAACGTTCCACCAGCCTCACCGCCAGCGCGTAGAACCGCTCTCCGTTGGCTTTGAACTCCTGCGCTACTCGTTGAAGCAACAGCATCAGGTGTTCCGGCGAGATGCACGGCGTATCGGCGCCTTCCAGCTCCTGAAACAGGCGCAACATGCGCAGGGTGAGGCTGTTCAGGGTCAGCTCGTTATACACACCGTTGACCGCCACATAAAGCTCCTGTTCATTGTCGTCGCGGATGGGCAAAGCAACGAAGCTCTGCATGGCGTCGCGCGAGAAGCGCAGGGCGTAGGGCTCCGCAATCCACCGATACAGCGCGTTCTGCACCTCTTCGGGGGTGAGGATGTTCGCGTTGTGCGCTTTCAGCCACCCGTCGATGATGGACTCGATGTAGGCGTTCCACGCGGCGTTGTCCAACGCTTCGACAATCAGTCGTTGCAGGACGTCGCGGCGATGTGCCTCGGCGCGTGAGCGTTCGCGCACCACCTCCCAGCGACGGAAAAGCCAGTAGGTTCCGGCGGCGCTACCCGCCCCGATAATCGCTCCCACAAGCAGAGAGGTGTCCATCAAGACCTCTGTGTGCTCCTCCCGCGCATGAACTCAGCTTCAATCAGTTGCCGGTCTTCTGGCAAAACACGTCCACCCAGTTGCATATCAACAACTATACCGCCCAGTCGCCCCGCAAGACCGAAGGCGATGTCCAGAGCCTGCCGAATGGTATCGGGGTCGCCGTCTTCTCTGGCCCGCACGGCAATGAGCATAACGCAGGGCGTATCCGGCGAGCCAGCGTCGACCCACACACTGCCCGCCGCATTCGCCGCGAAACAACCCCCTGCTTCCGCGCTGATGCCGATGGCGCAGAGGGCACCGGCTACCTCTTCCCAGCACCATTCGGTGTCCTCGTCCTCAGGCTCCACCATCAGGTCGTACATCAGTAGTCCACCGGGCGAAGGTAATAGTCGTTTATCGACGTGGTGGAGAGCATCGCCGTGGTGGGCAGGTGACGCTTCCAGTGAGTGCTCTCCAGCCTCTGCTTCACCAGCACTATTTTCTCGCGCGGATAGCCCATTTCCTCAATCTGCTCGACACGGTAGCCGCGCAGGAGGAAGTAGAGTATCTGGTCCGCGAGGTGGTATGAGATACCGAGGTCGTCCTCGTCGGTCTGTCCCACAATCAGATCGGCAGAGGCAGGCTTCGACACGATGACCTCCGGCACGCCCAGATACCGTGCCAGCTGCCATACCTGCGTCTTGAACAGGTCACCGAG
>CAKZNX010000105.1 GCA_937132045.1 uncultured bacterium | reverse complement strand
CAATCGGCGCTGGTGGAAAGCACGCAGAAGCTGGGTGTGCCCGCGGAGGTGCATCGGGTCGGTTCCATGCTCAGCGTCTTCTTCACTGAATGCCCGGTGAACGACACCGCCGCCGCGCTGACCACCGATCGTCAGCTGTACGGACGTGTGTTTCACGCGATGCTGCGACGCGGAGTCTTTCTCCCACCTTCCGCACTGGAGGCTTGGTTCGTCAGCACGGCTCATACGGAAGCGCAACTCGAGCGGACTGCCAGAGCCTTCCACGCGGCACTGAAAGAGGCTCTTGCCTCATGACACAACCGATGAACGACCGTTTCCTGCGCGCCTGCCGGTGCCAGTCGGTGGATGTGACGCCTGTCTGGTTGATGCGACAGGCGGGGCGCTACCAGCCAGAGTATCGAAAACTGCGCGAGAGGCACCCCATGCTGGAGCTGTGCACAACGCCAGAGCTGGCGGCGGAGGTCACCCTTCTACCGCTGCGCCGCTTTGAACTGGATGCGGCTATACTTTTCTCCGACCTGACCGTGCCGTTCCTGGCAATGGATGTGCCGTTCACGCTGAAGGAGAACGTTGGACCGGTAATCGCGCGTCCCGTGCGGTCCGATAACGACGCGAACGCTCTGCGTCTGATGGATCCGGAGGAAGACCTGCCGTTCGTTTCGGCGAGCATTCGCATTTTGCGCCGGGAGCTGCATGTGCCACTGATTGGGTTCGCGGGCGCACCCTTTACGCTGGCGGCTTATCTGGTAGAAGGCGGACCGTCGCGAGACTACAGTCGGGTGCGCGCACTGATGTACAGCCGTCCCGACCTGTGGCAGAGGCTGCTGGACATCCTCGCCGAGAACGTCACTCGTTACCTGCGTTCACAGATAAACGCAGGGGCGCAGGCAGTGCAGCTTTTCGACAGCTGGGTAGGAGCGCTCAATCCGGTAGCCTACCGCAAGACTTTGCTGCCTGCTATGCGCCGAATTATCGCCGCACTGAAGCCTCTGGGGACGCCGATCATCTATTTCGGTACAGGCACCGCCAGCCTGCTGGAGGCGATGGCTGAGACCGGCGCGGACGTAATCGGTGTGGACTGGCGTGTGTCGCTGGATGAGGCGTGGCAGAGGATTGGCACCGAGCGCGCCATACAGGGCAACCTCGACCCGGCGGTGATGCTTGCTTCGCCGGATACGGTGCGTTCGGAGGCGGAGGACATTTTGAAACGTGCCGGGGGACGTGCCGGGCATATCTTCAACCTGGGACATGGTATTCTGCCCGATACCCCCGTTGAAAACGTGCAGGTTCTTATCGACACGGTGCATGAAGGGTCAGGCTCCGAGGGATGAGTACACCACATGTGGTGATTGTAGGAGCAGGTATCACAGGACTGTCGGCGGCGTACTACCTGCAACGGCTGCAGCAGGGCGCCGGAACCCCTCTGCGCATCACTCTCATCGAAGCAGAAGACCGCCCCGGCGGTAAGGTTGGTACAGTAAATCAAGAGGGTTTCCTGATCGACACCGGTCCGGACTCTTTCCTGGCACAAAAGCCGTGGGCGGTTCAATTGTGCCGTGAGCTGGACATGGAGGGCGAGATCATCGCGCCGTCCGTTCGCAGGTTCTACATGCTCATCCGGGGTAAACTGCACGCGGTGCCTCACGAGCTGGTGGCGCTGGTTCCGTCCAGACCGCAGGCGTTATGGGGCGCCACGTTCATCTCGGTATGGGGAAAGCTGCGCGCCAGCATGGAGGGACTGGTGCCCGCGCGAAGAGGAGTGGAAGACGAGTCGCTGGGCGCGTTCATGCGCCGCCGGTTCGGGAGAGAATTCGCCATGAAGTTTGCCGAGCCGTTGATGGCTGGCGTTCATGCCGGGCACCCCGACCGGTTGAGCATGGCAGCCGTCTACCCGATGTACTGGGAGATGGAGCGCAAGTACGGAAGTATCACCCGCGGCTTGCTGCAACTGCGCCGCCAGCGCCAGCCTGGTAAGTCATCGCGCGAATCGTCGCCCTTTGTGGCTCTGCGTTACGGGATGGGAAGCATGGTGCAGAGGCTGGAACAAAGCCTGACGGAGGTGGATGTCTGGCTGTCGACGAAGGTCATCGGCGTCTCGCCACAGACCGGCGGCAAGGCGTGCATCCAGCTGGAGCAGGGCGAGCCTGTGCTGGCGGATGCGGTCATCCTCACCACGCCTGCCTACACCACAGCCGAATGGTTGAAACCACACGCGCCTGAGGCAGCGCGCTTGCTGAATGGAATACCGTACGCCTCCACCGCGGTGGTGTCGCTGGCTTACCGACGCGATGCGGTCCAGGACCAGCTGGAGGGCAGCGGCTTTCTCGTACCGCGTACCGAGCCGATGCCTATCACAGGCTGTACCTGGTCCTCCAGCAAGTGGGAAGGGCGCGCGCCCGACGGAACCGTCCTGCTGAGGGTGTTCATCGGTTATGCGGGTGCCGACAGCATCGTGGAACAGCAGTGGGATGATTTGCTGGCGCGCATGGCACACGACGCCCTTCAGCCTCTGCTGGGGATACAGGAGGAACCGCTGATGACGCATGTGAATCGCTGGCTGAAGGCAATGCCGCAGTACGAGGTGGGGCACCTTGCTCGCCTGCAACGGGTGGAGCGATCTCTCGATGCGTTCCCCGCGGTGGTGCTGGCAGGCTCTGCATACCGTGGGGTGGGCGTGCCCGATTGTGTGAAGCAGGGCAGAGAGGCGGCGGAGCGCGTCTGGCAGAGGCTACTGGGTGCGGAATGAGGTTTTTGACATCCGGGTTGAAACTTGTGCTAAAGTAGGCAGGCGAGGTGACAGACTGCAGTGAAGGCACGGGTCGCCAACCGCATCGTGTATCTTCTGGCATGTGCCGGCTCGTTTGTGGCTCTCGTACTGGGCATGGCGCATCTCGCCGGGGCGAAACTGCCCTGCGGTGTGGAGCAGGGCATTCCCAGCGGGTGCGATGTCGTTGCGCAGTCGCCGGTCAGCAGTCTCTTCGGGATACCCATTGCCTTCTTCGGTCTGGCGCTCTATCTGGTGGTGGCAGTTGGCTCCTTGCTGAGGGAACGCTTGGTTGGCGCGTTTGCCGATACTCTCGGGCTTGCCCTGTTCGGATTGCTGGCTGCGGGTACGCTCATCAGCGCGGGACTGCTGGCATACGCATGGATTGCTCTGAACGCCGTTTGCCTCTGGTGTACTGCTAGTGGCTTGCTGATGGCGCTCCCGCTGTTCGTTCAAAGTATCGCGTTGCAGGAAACGCAACAACCTGCTCGCAGTGCACCGGCGTGGCTGATGGCTATCCCTCTCATTGTGGCGCTGGGGGCAGGGGCTGGCTATGGAGTTTCGCTGACGCGACAGGCGGAGGCAGCCATCCGTGCACAGGAGTATCACCTGACCCCCGGTGCGGTGCTGGAGCGCGAGGTCAACCATGTTCTCGGCTCACCTGACGCGCCGGTCACCATGGTGGTGTTCGCCGACCTGGAGTGCCCTGCCTGCCGTCGCAAGTCGATGCTCTCGGTGATGCAGCAGGTAGAGGGCGATCTGAAGGACAAGGTGCGTCTGGTGTATCGGCACTATGTCAAGGCGAACAGTCAGGCGCTGTCGTTTCAGGCGGCGGTGCTGGCGGAGTGGTGCGGCAAGCAGGGGAAGTTCTGGCAGTTCGTGAAGGCGTTTCTGCAGAAAGGCACGCCGTCGCAGACAGCCCTGCTTGAGGCGGTTCGTGCGGCCGGTCTCGATGCCAGGGCGGCAGAGCGGCTACTCAAGAACCCAGATGCTCAGAAGCCTTACGTGAAGAAGCTGGAAACTGACCGTG
Organism: uncultured bacterium; assembly: GCA_937132045.1. Taxonomy (GTDB): domain Bacteria; phylum Armatimonadota; class HRBIN16; order HRBIN16; family HRBIN16; genus HRBIN16. The sequence goes on along the minus strand of CAKZNX010000105.1, from coordinate 6,440 downwards.
CCGACGCTGAGCAGCTGGAGGTCACCATGACGCCGGTATGGTATGTTCGCTACCCGAACGGGAAAGTGGACAGGGCATTTGGGCAGGGCGTGTTCCGTCTGCTCAGCGATGCCGCTATTCGCGCTCACAGCACGCCCTACCCTTAGGTGACTACGCCAGCACCACCAGCCGCTCTTCCTCTGGACGTTGTGGCACCTCATTGTAGTGGCTGTCCCGCTCCACAGGTATCCTGCCCGCCTCGCGGATCATCTGTATCATCTGGTGTCGGGTCAGTACCTGGTGGCGTTCGCCGGGTGCCTCGTCCTGGTAGGTGATCTCGTATTCGTGCACCGTACCGTCCACGTCATCTGCGCCATACCAGAGCGCCACCTGCGTCACAGCGGGTGTGTTCATGATCCAGAACGACTTGATGTGCGGGAAATTATCCAGCATCAGCCGCGCGATCGCGATGTTGCGCAGGTCGTCGTATCCTGTAGGATGCGGAAGGTGATCCAGCTCCGTATCTTCCGGATGGAAACTGAGCGGAGTCAACGCAAGGAAATGCCCGGTTTCGTCCTGCAGCTCGCGAAGTCGCACCAGGTGCTCTACGCGCTCTTCCACCGTCTCGATGTGCCCATACAACATGGTGGCGTATTGCGTGAGCCCGACTCGTGCGGCGGCTCGTGCAACCTCGCTCCACTCCTCGCCATCTATCTTTCGCGGGAAGAGCTCGTCGTGGATGCGCCTGGAGAAGATTTCCAGCCCTCCACCCGGCAGGCTGTCCAGCCCCGCTTCCTTCAACGCGCACAGGGTGTCCTCGTAGCTCATCCGCGCGACCTCGGCAATCTGCACGATCTCCACCGCCGTGAACGCCTTGATGTGCACGTTCGGACGCACTTCCTTCACGGCGTGCAGGACGTCTAGATAGTACCGAAACGGCAGCTTAGGGTGGATACCGCCCACGATGTGCACCTCGGTGATGGGCACGTGTAGATATTGCCGCATGCGTTCTTTCACCTGCTCCGGTGTCAAAGTGTAGGGCGCCGGTCCGCCCTTCTTGGCGTAGAACGAGCAGAACTTGCAGAACTTGTTGCAGATGTTGGTGTAGTTGATGTGCTGATTGCGGACGTAGTAGGCTTTATCGCCGTGCACGCGCTCGCGCACCATGTTTGCCAGATAGCCCACGCCCGTCAGGTTGGGCGTGCAATATAGCAGGCGTCCATCCCGCTCGTCCAGACGGACGCCCGCGAGAACCTTCTCGTGTATCGGCATCAACTCGTCGCCGAGAATGCGCTCGATGTTCATGAACAATCCCCGATGTCACAGAACTTCGGAATCATTATACCTGCTAATCGTCTCCCAGCATACCGAAGTTCCGCACGAGGATGCCGAAATCGAACAGGGTAACCTCCTCATCACCGTCGAGGTCGGCGTTCGGGTTCCAGGCACTGTCGCCCGGCTGACTGCCAAACGATGCTACCAGCTGCCCAAAGTCGAACAGGGTGACCTCGTTATCGCCGTCTACGTCGCCATTAGGCAGGTTCCACGACAGCGATACCTCCCCCGAAAGGTTGGCGTTGAGGCGCTGGCGCAACCAGTGGGTGACCTTCACCGCCACACTGCCCGCTCCGGCAAGCGACGTCTCCACCGCGAACCGCCCACTGCTATCCAGTGAAGCCGTCAGGTTCTCGGTGTTGCCTCCCTGCGCGACACTCACCTGCACAGGCAACCCGTTGCGACTGCCGTTGAAATCGCCAAGCGTGACCGAGCCACTCAGCAACACCTTGCGTACTTCCAGAGTGACGTCCTTCGCGGCGCCCAGGTAGGTCGAGTCACCCGCAAATTCGGCGCGCAGCGTTCGGTTGCCAGGCGTGGCGTTCAGCGGTACGGTATACGGTACCGAGGCTTTGCCGGTGCTGTCGGTATTCGCCGTGCCGACCACACTGCCAGCGACTCTGAAAGTGACCGACCTTCCCACGATGGGTGCGCCGTTATCCTGCCGACGCAGAAATGCCTCCAGGTTCGCGGTTTGCCCTCTGCGTAATGTCAAGTTAACGATGAGAACTTCGGCTACAGCACGACTGATTGTCAATGAGCCTGTTCCAGTGGAAGGGTTTGCGGTGCTGTCGCCGGCGAAGCTTACCGTGATGGTCTGTGTGCCCACACTGGCGCTCTCCGGGATGGCGTAGGCGCGGGTGGCGACGCCTGCAGAGCTGGTCACTGCGCTGCCAGCGGTTGTTCCTCCAACGCTGAACTGCAGTGTCTTGCCGGAGATGCCTGCGAACGTATCCGTACGCTGCAGCGTGGCAGAGAGATTGATGGTGCCTCCGAGCGTACCTGATGCGTTGTCCACCACTACCCGTGTGGTGGTGAAGCTGGCGGTGGGTAGAGGCATACGCCAGATGCCACGACCGTAGGTGGCGACATACAGATAGCCGGTGCCTGCATTGGCGCGGAGGTGCAGGCAGGGGGTGCTGGGAAGCCCTGTGCCGAGCCGTGCCCACACCGTGCCGCCATCCGTCGTGACGAACACACCGCTGTCGGTAGCGGCGATCAGCATGTTGGGACCAACCGGATTCACAATCAGGAAGTTCACCGGTGTATCGGGCAGGTTGCCCGAGATGTTCGTCCACGTTACACCATAGTTGGTGCTTTTGTATATGTGTCCTGTGCCGAATCCCTGCAAGCCAACGTACACGGTTCCGGGGTCACCGGGATCCACTGCGATACCACCTATCGACCGCGTGGGCAGCCCTGAATAGCGTGCGGTCCATGATGAGCCGCCGTTGGTGGTGACAAACACCGCGCCGTCGTCCGAGCCGGTGTAGATGACGTTGGAGTTCGATGGGGCGATGGCAATGACCGACAGCGAGCCGGAACCTCGAGTCAGGTCGCCGCTGATACTGCTCCAGCTGAGACCGCTGTTGGTGGAGCGATAGACATAGATCGTGCCAACGTAAAAAGTGGATGGGTTGTTCGGGTCGTTGACGAGAGGCGCCGACCACGGTGAGCGAGGGTCGTTACTGCCGTTGAAAACGAAGCTCCAGCTGCTCCCTCCGTTGGTAGAGCGGTAGACGAGTGCGTAGTATGCTTCGCCCAGCACGGTGTTCGGGTTGTTGCGCTGATACGCTGCCCAGAAGCCATCGCCGCCCAGTGTGACCGAGTATGTATTGCCTGTGGAGCGAACCTGCGTGCCGTTGTCCTGCGAGCCTGCAACGAGGCGGTTGGCATTGGTCGGGTGGACGTCGAAGGCATAGAACTCCATCGTACCCCTGCCTGTGTTCAGCGGAGTGCGCGTTGCACCGCGGTTTGTGGAGTAGAACACCCCTCCGTCACAACCGATGTAGATGATGCTGGGGTTGGTGGGGTCGAACTCCAGCGCGTGCTGGTCTACGTGCGCATTGGAGAGGCTGGAGCCGTTGATGCGCGTCCATGTCGCACCGGCGTCCGTGGTTCGGTACAGCTCCACCTCTCCGACGTAGGCGATATTCGGGTCGCTGGGGTCCACGCGCATTACCAGGTCGTACCACGACTGTCCACTGCCCGTTGGCGCATTGGTTATCTGTGTCCAGCTGCTGCCTCCATTGGTAGTTCGCCAGACGCTGTGGATGCGCGCCCCTGCGGAGATGGTCTGTCCAAACACCACCCACATATGGTTCGGATTACTGCGGCAAACGTCCAGTTCAATGCGCCCGACGGTGGTGCCCAGCGGGAGGGCTGTGTAGCGTGTCCACGTGCTTCCCCCGTTGGTGGTCACATATACTCCGTTGTTGGAGGCACCCCAGATACTGCCCAGAGCTGCCCAGAGGATGTTCGGATTGGTAGGGTGCATTCGAAGTGCGGACCCGACACCGCTCAGCAGACGGGTGAAGGTATTGCCGCCGTCCGTGGTGCGGTAGATGCCGTTGTCCGTGCTGATAAACCACCGATTACGGTTGTTCGGGTCGATAATGATTTCGTTGATACGCTGACCCGAGAAGACGCTGGCTCCGAGCAGTGTCCAGGTGTTTCCGCCGTCCGTAGAGCGGTAGATGCCCACGCCTCCCAGCGAGTACGCTGCATAATACTCCTCGCCAGTGCCCAGATAGATGGTGTTGGGGTCGCTAGGGTCTATGGCAAGACACCCGACGTACTGTGCGGCAAGGAAATCGGTCAGGTTCGTCCATGTGGCGCCGCGGTTGGTGCTTTTCCACACGCCCCCTTTGGACACCCCGATGTAAACGGTATTGGGGTCGGTGGGGTGGATGGCGATGGCGTTGACACGCGCCAGCCAGTTCTGGTTGGTGCTGTCCGGTCCAAAGAATTCCCACGTGAGCGCCTGCGCGTGCAGACCTTCACCCTGATATACCGGCATTTGCTGAGCGTGTTCGTATGCCCTTAACCAGGCGGCGGGTGGAATGTCGGAATTGGGGAATGCACGGCGGCTGTAGAACCATTCCAGGCGCTTCCACGGTTTGGGCATGCCCCACGGGTCAAGCTCCTGTGCGCTGAGAAAACCGCACAACCCAACCCACAATGCCAGCAGAACGAGCAGCCGCTTCATCGTTTGCACCTCCAAGGGCGGATACACAACCTTTCGATTGTAGCACGAAACGGGAAAGACACGCAACCGGACGCATTCTGCACCCGGTTGCCCATCAGCTTTTGCCCGACCTTCAGCCGGTTACGACTCGCCGGAGCCCAGACGCATCAATGCCTCGTCCACAATCCAGCGTTCCGATTCCGACAGAGTCCCCTGCATCTGTCTCATCAGCTCTGCCGCTTTGGGACTGTTGTTGCCTGCAAGGGCGAGCAGTCCCCACCGGCGAGTGTTCGGATTGGACGAGTTCACAGCACTTTGCAGGGCAGAGATGCTGGCGTCACCCATTGCCGAGAGCGCCCGCGCAGCAAGGTAGGCGACGGTGGGATTGCCCGCGCCCAGTTTCGCCAGCAGAGGCTGGACTGCCGGCGCGCCCAGAATGGCAAGGGAAGCGGCTGCCGCTTCGCCCACTCCGCCATCGGCGTCTGACAGGGCTTCCAGCAGATAGGGCACTGCGGAAGGCTGACCGGTCTGCCCAAGCGCGGCAGCAGCCGAGCGGCGCACGCGGTACTCAGAGTCCTTGATAGCAATAGCCAGAGGCGCCACTGCCGCCGGATCGGTCATTCCGCCCAGTGCCTCCGCTGCGAGACGGCGTACCTCGGGGTCTGAACCCCTCACTGCCTGAGTCAGCGCGGGTATCGCGGCGCGTCCTGCCCGAGCCAGTGCACCGACTCCTGCCGAGCGCACCACCAGGTCCTCGTCGCTGAGCGCCCGTACCAGCGCAGCAACCGCTCGGGGAGTGGCAATCTTACCCAAAGCCACAGCCGCCTGAGCCCGTGCGTCGCCGTCGTCTTCGGGGTTGTTGACCGCTCTCAGGAGCGCCTCCTCCGCCGAGGGATGCGCAATGGCTGCCAGCGCGCCGATAACGACGCGTCGCACCGCCGATGAGTCATCCTGATGTCTCAGCAGAGCAGGCACCGCACGAGGGTCGCCCAGTTTGCCCAGCAGCTCTGCCACGGCGATTCGCAGCGCCTCATCTTTGTCGTCGATCAAGGGCAGCACCTGAGTTGTGCAAACCTTGCCAATACGAGAGAGCGCATCGCTGGCAGCAGCACGTGAACCACTGTCTTTCAATGCGTCTACCAGTTTTGGAACGATGGGTTCGCCCAGTGTTGCTAGTGCCTTGGCAGCACCGGCACGCACGTTACTATCGGCATCTTTCAGCGCGTCCAGAACAGGCTGTGTCTGTTGTGGCACGAGGGTGGTCAACGCCAGAGTAACGCGCTCGCGCATCCTGATCTCAGGGTCTTTCTGCAGGGTCAACAGCGCCTTCGTCGCCTCTTCGGTGCCCAGACGCTCAAATGCCTCCGCCGCCCTCATGCGGGCTGGCAGCGGTCGCTGCTGAACGAGGTCGTACAGCGAATCGTGCGTCGCCAGTAACTTCGCTGCCGCAACCTGACGTTCGGGGTTGCGACTAACCAGGTCGTCCACCGTCTGCTGCGTCTGCACATTCCGCCAGATAGTCCAGCCGATGATCCCACCGATGATGACAATCCATATCGCCCACCGCAGAGCTGCCGCTCGGTTCATGTCCATTACCCCTCGTCCGACGGTATTGACTGTAATTCGGTTTCTCCTTCGCAGTCAGGAAATCCTGCCGTGAGTAAGCGGCATCACCTGTGCAACCCAACCACGCCGCAGGCTTTTCCCTCTCAGTGTCCGGTCAGATGGTGGTCTGCTGTCTGGCAGGAGATTCCGCTGTACTGGTGGTAGTAGCTGCTGTAGTTACACTTCGTTCGGGAGGAGATCCCATGCGAAAGATCACCATCGTCGGGGCAGGAGGATATGTTTTCCCCATCCGGCTCACCGTGGACATTCTGTCATTCCCGGAGCTGCGGGATTCCATCCTGTATCTTTACGATATCGATGCCGAACGACTGGC
>CAKZNX010000104.1 GCA_937132045.1 uncultured bacterium | reverse complement strand
TGGGATACGCTGGCAACTCAAACCGAGGAAGTCTACCGGCGCGCGGTGTTGCGAAGATAGCCTGCTGGCTCGGTGGAGGGCGTGGGAACAGGCTCTCGTTTCTGGCTGAAATAGTACACGCACTCCGCGAATGCCAGTGTCAGTGCCACAGCAATGAGACGATTGCGCACCCAAAAGACAGGCTCGAACTGGGCTGCGACAATAATAGCAAAAAACCCACCCCACAGCGCCAGAAGCCACGCCCGCGCGAAGGGGTCAACCGCCCGACGATACAGCTGATAGCCCCGAATGATGCCCGTGATGCAAAGTAGCAGTAAGCCTGCCGCCCCCACTATACCGCCTTTTCCCAGAATCCACCAGAACGAGTTGTGAACATACGTGACGGGGTTTACCGTTTTACCTCGGTAAGGCTCCCACGCGATTTTCAGCGGCAGGCGCGTAGACCAGCCGTATCCCAGCCAGGGCGATTGTGCCCAGTGCTGCATGATAGTGCGCATCTCGTATACACGCTGTCCCACCGAGCTATGCCGCGTGAAGCTGTGTTGCTGGGGGTCTTCCGCAAATGTGCTGAGGAATCGCCGGGAGATTCGGGAAAAGAAGTCGTCTCTGGTGTAACCGCCCGCCGGCCTCGCAAGTAACACCACAGAGGCGATAACGGAGGAGAGCAGCGCAGCGGCAATCGCCGTAATTACTTTGGTGCGAGTGTCCGAGAGAAGCCAGAGTATGGCAAGCGCGAACAGTACCCCAAACCATACGTGGCGTGTCAAAGTCATGAGCAGTGCGAAACCGTACAGCGTACCCAGAAGCCCCCAGCCCAGGCGCTTTGCCCCCCGGCTGGCAATCATCATCTGCCAGCTGATGAGAAACGTCACCGTAATCAAGTTTTCCCCAAGCGGAATGACCCGAGTCAATCCTTCGGTGGGCACGATGCGAATATCGCGTTGGGTCAGTTTCAGGAAAAACAGCCGCTCAGGTCCGAAGATTGCCTGCAGGATGGTAGGCACTGCCCCCAGCGCGGCAACCAGGAGGATGCCAATCTGCACGTGGCGCAGCCGACGTTCATCCACGCATAAACCCAAAACCAGATAGTAGGTCAGCCACAGGATCATGTGCTCGAGTTCTGCCAATTCCTTGCGATAGGGCAGTTCCATCACGATAACGTGATAGAGAAAACCAGTGATAACGGTGAGTATCAGAAACACCGTTATAGCCACGGTTGTGGGCGTTTTCCAGAGTTCCGAGTTTACAGGTTGCCCGGATGCAAGCCGGAACAACAGAATGAGCAAGCCGTACAGTACCAGAATGTTCGGCAGCGTGACGCCGCGCTCTGCAAGCGCCAAAGTGTCCCAGAAAACCGGGGATATGAGAGAGGCGACGAGGAAGGCAACACTCACCACAATCCACTCAGGGCGCAAGGCGAGCACGGGCAACACCAGAAACCCTATCACCAGCAGTCCCAGCAGCAACCAGCTCTCATCCATGATTGTCCGTGCCAGCAGGTACGCCTGAATGGCTCCAAGTAAGAGAATCAGCAAGCTGAGCCGGCGCGACAGGTTGAAATAGTCCAGCAGCTTCTCCTGAAGCCGAAACCAGCCTACCAGTAACCGTCGGTAGGATTGTAGTGCCTGCTGGGCTATGCCGCTCACTGCTCGATACCTCCTCCGCCTGTGGAATGCGCGCAATCATTATACGCTTTGCGCGCAATGTTGGCAAGAGGGCAAATCAGAATCTGGTGAGGTTGACAGGGTGTCAGGGCACGGTTACCCGAAATCGTCGCTCTGTTTGCGCTCCGGGGACAAGCGTGTCGATGACCCACGTGATCCAGCGTGCACTGGCATCGAAGATACCGCCATCCGATGCTGTGCCCGGAACGTACTGAAGCGGCGAGGGCACCGGCACCCGCACCCAGATGGAACTGAGGCTTTGCTGGCTACCGTTGCGTATGGTGACGGTTACCACAACGGTTTCGCCCGGTTTGGGTGAGATGCTCTGCGGTGTAACGGCTATCTGCAGCAGGTTTGCTGGACGCACCAGAATAAATGCGTCTCGAGGCATGAGCGTGTAGGTGCCGGGCGGATAGTAGGTTCCGTTCGCATCGAGATATTCGCCCTCCAGCGACACCGAAAACTGTTGCGAGGGATGGGTGTTGACGAGCACGAGCCCGTTCTCGTACCGTCTCCGCCACACTCCACCGTTTGTGGTGTCGCCAGCTATCAGGGTGAACCGTTCCTGAGGTCCTCCCAAGGACAGCTCGCAGTCGGGTAGGTAGTGAGCCGTTTCCTCGTAGTTGGCTGGGGCTGTGTTGAAATACGTACGACTATTGGCATTCAGCAGAGCCATCCCAAGCAGATAGCGTCTGGTTGCGGTCCCTGCCTCTGTGGTCCGCCCCTGTATGAGACTCTCCAGCCCACCCTGTGAGTCAAGCGCGTTGACCTGCTCAATCTGCGACGACACGCTATAGAACCCATACAGATTGGTCGGACGATGGTAGTAGCGAACCCAGTTTTCCGTCAATGCTACCTGCACATACTGCATCCATGTAGAATAGGGTGCGTTGTTTTGAGACCAGGGTTCTCCGAAGTTTGCGCCTACCTTCAGCCCCGCCTGTTGCAGCCGCGGGCTGACGTATTGCAGGAATGAGGTCATGGCGGCGTGGTATGCGTCGGCAGAGGGATACTGCTGACAGGAAGTGGTTTGAAAGAACAGGAATTGGCGCACGACGTTGTCCATGACTACACCGGTAAAGCCGTAGCGTTGGGCGAAATCCCTCACGCGCTCCAACCAGCGCTGTTGCAGTTCGTTGTTTCCGATATCGACCAAGTATGCGCCGGGAAAATCGCGCTCCTGAATACGGTTGCCCTCGTTGTCTAGCAGGAACCAGCGCGGTCTATTCTGGTCAACCCATTGGTAGCCTAACGTATCGAAGCGGTCCTCTATGTGACTGATCGTGGACACTGCGCTGAAATGAACATACACCTCGATGTGTGGGTTGTAATAACGCAGGGGGCGTGCCAGAATCCAGTTCTGCGGGGCGAGGATTACCTTCTTGTAGCGGCGCGCTGTTTCATAGATATCTGGGTGCACCCTGAACAGGGCGAACGTGCCGATGTTATGCGCGGATCGCACCGGCACCTCGATCTGTTCGCCGTTGGTCAAGCGTACGTTGTCGACCCAGAATTGCACCGAACCGCCCTGCTGAATGTTCACGGCAATGGATACGCCAACCAGCGTGGCATTGTCGGGAACGGTCAAAGACGTGCTCAGTGTTCGCCATCCGGTAGTCGGCGCATCCAGAACCGCCTGCGCGGTGATCAGCCGGGTGCTGTCCCGATAGGCATCCACCAGCAGGATAACACGCGCTCTGTCCAGCGCACCTGTTCGGACGTCTGCGCTCACTGTGACGGTGTCGCCCGCCTTCAGACCATTTCGCCCGACAGCGGTCGGACGGCGGAGTTCCCACACAGACCATTCGGTGGCAGGCTGGCAGGCGAAACGGACACTGCGTTGTCCGCGGGATTTGACGGAGGAGTCCAGAGCCACGCTGTACGACAGGGACGACGTCTTGCCTGGCTCGTACCAGCCGTCGGGCAGGGGACTGTCCGAGGCGTATTCCATGTCGCCGAGTGTCATCAGGATGTCGCGAGGCTCTAGAGCCGCTTCCGCCTTCAGCAACACCCCCATCAGCACGCAAGTCAGCAGGTATACCCCTGTGCGATAGCGTATCATTGCACGATGCTCCAGTTTTCTCCTATCATATTATGGGCTCACGGAGGTCACCGCTGGAGCAGGGTTATCGCGAATGCCGCGGCTGTATACTGCCGGTTCGAAGATGAACCGTGCAGGGGGATGAGGAGATTGAGAGCGACCGGCGCATTGAAGAGTTTTGCTCACGGCTTGTTGTGGATGACTTTTGGCTCGGTTGGGGCGAGGTTGATCACCGTGGTGAGCAGTGTCATCCTTGCACGGTTGCTCCTGCCTGAACACTTTGGGCTGTTTAACACCGCGATGGTCATCGTCAACGCTGTGCAGATCCTCCCCGACCTCGGCTTGGGACAGACCTTCATCGTGCACTCGGAGGGCGGTCAGCGTGCCTACAGCACCGGCTTCTACGCCGTCCTGTTGCTATCGGCGGTGCTGGCAGGGTGTGTTTTCGCAGCAGCCGACTGGGCGGCGCTACTAGCGCGGCAACCTGAAGTGGCGCCCGTTTTGCGGGTGCTTGCGGTCAACATCGTCATCTTTGCGGCGGCATCGGTACCGATTGCGTTGATGCAGAAGGCGCAACGGTGGCGCGCCCAGGCGATGGTAGAGTTCGCAGCACCTTTTGCCAGCGCTGTGGTGATGGTGGCGTTGGCATACTGGGGAATGGGCGTGTGGAGCATCGTTGGGGGCTATTTGACGCGCTCGGCGGTGCTTGCTTCCAGCGTCTGGGTGCTGAGCCGTTGGCGTCCAACAGGTGGCATAGACTGGAGCCTCCTGCGGCAACTCTTTCGTTTCAGCCGCTGGATTGTGCTGGAGCGCCTCAGCGCCTTTACCCTGCTGACCATTGATAATGCTTACCTCGCTCGCTGGCAGGGTGCTCGGATGCTGGGCTTCTATGCGCTACCCTACAACTGGATCAGCGTGCCGGTGCAGTATTTTGTGCTGCAGTCCAACCGTGTCCTGCTGCCTGTGCTTTCCTCGGTGCAGGGTGTTGAGCGCAACGAGGTGTTTCTAAAGGCGTGTATGGGGCTTTCCTTCGTGCTGTCTCCCATCTACTTCTTCTGGATTTTTCATGCACACTTGTTCGTGGAGGCGCTCTTTGGACAGAAGTGGTTACCCTCTGCGCCGGTGTTGCAGTGGCTTGCGCTGTATGCCCTGGCATACTCGCTGATGGGAGGGGTCTTCACCAGTCTGTTCTGGGCGATGCAGAAACCGCAGTTAATAGTATATCCGACATGGGTGGCGCTAGCAGTTGCGATAGCTGGGCTGGTGTGGGGGCAGGGGCAGTGGGATGCGCTGGCAGTAGCCAAATGGTTTACTGTCGCCATCTACGTGCGTGCGGCAATGGTGCTGCTCTGCTTGCGTGTAACGGGCGCTTTTCGGGTGAGCGAGGTGCTTGCTGCCGTCACCAACGGATGGCTTCCGGCGCTGGTGGCAGCGGTGCTGTCTGCGGTGGTGGCATCGTGGCTGGCGATGCCTGTGGTTGTTGAATTGCTGGTTGCCGTTCTCCTACACGCCAATCTCTATTTGACAGGCTATGGTCTCCTGCGCGAACGAAATGCTCTCGCCTTCTACCGTGTGGGGCGGTGGAAGCAGCTCTTGTTGCAGGGCAGACGCCCTCAATCGTGACATCCTGAGCTTTGTGGTGGTAGCTGTGGCAGCGTTTTGCCGCGTCATTTGCGCGGGTTCCCTACAGTAGGAATGCGGTATTTCCGGTTTGCGCAGTCAAAACACTTGACGAGCGATGTCGGACAGGCTACAATGGGGGCGCATTGTGGTTGCCTGGAGGTCTCCACAAGAGTTCAGAGGAGGTGTCTGTATGACCGCACTATCCCGACAAAGGGCGTTCACGCTGATTGAACTGCTCGTAGTCATCGCGATCATCGCGATACTGGCTGCCATTCTGTTCCCGGTGTTCGCGCAGGCACGTGAGAAGGCGCGCGCTGCCTCCTGCCTCAGCAACACCAAACAGATTGCTCTGGCAGTGCAGATGTACACACAGGACTACGATGAGACGTACGCCATGAACCTTTATTTTGTGGCGCCGAACGTGTGGTTCAGCTTCTACGATGCGCATGTGCCCTATGTGAAGAATGCGGAGATCCTGCAATGCCCATCGGCGCGACAGGAGATCGACTGGCCCGGCATGATCCAGACGCTAACCGGTGGCGCCCTGCGCGCTCCGGGCAACTTCCGCTTCGCTTCCTACAACGGCAACTACGCGCTGTTTGAGGACGGCAACTGGGGTGCTCCGCTGGGACAGAACACGGCGGTCTCTCCTATCCGCGAGTCAGAATTGCAGTATCCTGCTGAGACGTCTGCCTTCTATGATGGCTGGCTGGATGTGCAGTTCTACAGCCCAATTGCCCCGCGCCACAACGAGATGACCAACTGTGCGTACGCTGACGGACATGCGAAGTCGGTGCGAGGACGCCGCAATCCGAACCCGACCGCACCCACCGACCCGATCAAGGGACGCAAACGCGATGAATGGCTGGTGGCAGGCGGTCCGTACGGTGGTTCCTTCGAGCTGTGGGGTATCGTGGTGAACCCCAACTGCAATCACGACCTGCGTCGTGCCGGGCAGTGCAGCGACCCACCCAGAAGCCTGCGCTAAGACGGGCGTGATCGCAAGTGTGAAGGGCACAGGCATCCCTGTGCCCTTCAAAGTTTCTGGATAGGATATCCCTTTCTTTATCCCTCCATAACGACACCGACAGCATCGCGGATGGTGTATACGCTATCCAGCGTGATGTCCATGCCCCGCGCCTTCAGGTTGCGCACGTCGCGACGCGCCAACATCACGCGCGAAAAACCCAGTCTTTGCGCCTCGCGCACACGCTGTTCGGTGTGGATGACCGATCGCACCTCGCCCGCCAGACCTAGCTCACCAAACACCACCATGTCCGCCGGCAGAGGCTTATCCTTCAGACTGCTAACCACCGCCAGCGCCACCGCTAAGTCTACCGCAGGCTCACGTACGTAGATACCTCCGGCGGCATTCACGAATACGTCTTTGTCGCCGAGACGCATACCGGCGCGCTTCTCGAGCACCGCCAGCACCATGTTCACGCGGTTGTAGTCCAGCCCGGTCACCTGTCGGCGCGGCTGGCTGAGGTAGGAGTGCGTGACCAGAGCCTGAACCTCCACCAGCAGGGGACGTGTGCCCTCCATGATGGCAGTAACCACCGAGCCGGGACTGTGCGAGGCACGCTCCGCCAGCAGCCACTCCGAAGGGTTTTGCACCGCGACCAGCCCTTGCTCGCGCATCTCGAACAGCGCCACCTCATCGGTGCTACCGAAGCGGTTCTTGGTGGCGCGCAGGATGCGATAGTTCACGCGCGGGTCGCCCTCAAAGGTCAACACGGTATCCACCAGATGTTCCAGCGCTTTGGGACCTGCCAGCGCACCCTCTTTCGTCACGTGTCCCACCAGGAACACCGCGATACCTCCCTCTTTAGCGACCCTTTGCAGAGCCACGCCACACGCCCGCACCTGCGCCACCGTGCCCGGTGCACTCTCCAGCGCGCTCGTCTGCGTGGTCTGCACCGAGTCGACGATTGCAACCGAAGGCTGGAGGCTTTCGATGGTGGCGATAATTGCCTCCACGCTGGTTTCCGCCAGAATGTACAGGTTGGCGCCCGTAACTCCCAGACGCCGGGCGCGCAGCTTGATCTGGTGTGCGCTTTCCTCGCCAGATACATACAGCACGGGGTGCTCGTGGCTGAGAAGGTCCGCTACCTGCGTTAACAGGGTGGATTTGCCCACGCCGGGGTCACCGCCCAGAAGCACCAGCGAGCCGGGTACGATGCCCCCGCCAAGCACACGGTCCACCTCCGCGATGCCTGTGGACAAACGCGGCACTGCCTCCACTGACACCTCTGCCAGACGAACCGGCTGTGCACCACTCAACGGCGCCGCTTTGCCCGCAGCACGCTTTGTGGTGGGGGCGATTACCTCTTCCACCAGACTGTTCCACTCGCCGCACTCCGGGCATCGTCCCAGCCATTTGGGCGACTCGTGACCGCACTGCTGGCAGACGAAACGGCTCGCCGGTTTAGGCATGATACCTCCCTCTGTGCCTGCCTGTTTGTGTTTTGCTGCCAAGTCAGCGGGCGACTCTGCTTAGCGAGCGTCCGGGTTATCGCTCTCGTTGTTCGCAGCGAGAGCCTTCTCGATCTCGTAATCGTACAGGGCTTTTTCGATGGCTCTTTGCAGGCGAAGAAGTCCCTCGTCAGCCTCCTGTTTCGTTAGCACTAGCGGGGGAAGCAGGCGGATGGTCGCATTACTCGTAGCGTTCACCACCACACCCTCTTCCAGTCCTCTGCGCACGACATGACGCGCCACTGCTGGCTTCAGGTCGAATCCGATCATCAGCCCGACGCCGCGCACGTCCTGGACGGGCAGGTAATTGCGCCATGAGGAGACCTGTTCACGCAGATATTCTCCCATCACACGCGCGTTTTGCAGCAGATTCTCCTGCTCGATTACTTCCAGCGTCGCCAGTGCAGCGGAAGCCACCAGAGGACCGCCACCGAAGGTAGAACCGTGGTCTCCCCGTTCGAACACCTCTGCGGCTTCATCGCTTGCCATACACGCCCCGATGGGCAGACCGCCTCCCAGCCCCTTCGCTGTCGTGAGGAGGTCGGGTTTGATGCCCAGCTGTTGCCACATGAACCATGTGCCGGTGCGTCCCATCCCGGTCTGCACCTCGTCGAAGATGAGCAGTGCACCTTGCAGGTCACAACATTCGCGCGCTTTCTGCAGGAACTCCATGTGGAGTGGGTGCACGCCGCTTTCGCCCTGAATGGGTTCCAGAATGACCGCGCAGGTACGCTGGTTAACTGCCTTCTCAAGCTCCTGTACATCATTACGGGGGACAATGACTACATTCGGCAGCAACGGTTCAAAATGCTCTTGATACTTTTTCTGTGGAGTTACCGAAAGCGTACCGAAAAGCCGTCCATGAAAAGCGCCTTCCACTGTTACGATGTCCGCCTTCTCTCCTCGTTTGCGCTTGCCCCATTTGCGAGCAATCTTCAGGGCACATTCGTTTGCTTCAGCGCCGCTGTTGCAGAAGAAGACCCTCTCCATGCCCGCCACAGCGCACAGCTTCTGCGCCAATCGGAACTGCGGCTCGGTATAGAACAGGTTGCTGGTGTGCAGAAGAGTCTCTGCCTGTTGCTGGATGGCGCGCACCACATGGGGATGGCAGTGTCCCACTGAAGTCACCGCGATACCGCTGAGAAAATCGATATACTCTTTCCCATCTGAGTCCCATAACCGCGCGCCCTGCCCACGCACGAAAGCCACCGGCTGGCGCAGGTAGGTTGCCATCACGTTCTGCTCGTCAATCGCTTGCAGTTCCTCCAGAAGAGCCATGGTTGCCCTCTCTCAATCCTTGTGCTTGATGGCATTATAGTATCCCATTCTGCCCAATTTGGGCAAGGAGAAGGGGAGCGTGCTGACGGGTTCATGAGGCGCTTCGGTGGCTGGGGCTGGTTAAGGCGAACAGTAACTCATTGGAGGCACGAGGAGCATTTTGCAGAGTGATGATGGCTTGCCTTCGTTGGCGGGCATCCCGGCGGTAGCTGTCTGCTTTGACCCACAGAAAAGCAGATTGGCACCATGAAGGTCACAGCTGGAAAAAGAAGCAGAGTATTGATAGGATTAAGACATCGAGCATGTTTTTCAATCGCTTTTGCCAGCATGAAGTGATGGCACCTTCGGCACACCGGAACCATCCGACGGGACGGCAGGCATGCAAGCAACGGGGAAGGTACTGACCGCTTTAAGCACCATAGTACTGCTGATGCCTCTGCTGCCAGGCGCCGAGCCTCGGCGTATGCTTTCAGTCGGCAGGGAGCACCCGGCTTCGTTCAACGCACCGCGCCAGATGGAGTTCCTCAACAGGGGATTGATAGCGGTCAAGACATCGGAAGGGGTGTTTCTGAGCTGGCGTCTGTTTGGCACAGAGCCGATAGATACCGCCTTCCATGTGTACCGAAACGGCGTTCGCATTACCTCCTCGCCGATAGCAGACA
>CAKZNX010000103.1 GCA_937132045.1 uncultured bacterium | reverse complement strand
CTACTCTCGATACTCCGCCTCCACCCTGTCCACGTTGAACCCCCACACCTGCACCTGTCTCGGGTCGCAGGGTTCAGGGCAGCGAAACTCCAGCACCCGTGACTCACCAGGCAGGAGGAAGACGTAATTGTCGCTCACCGGCACCGCATCCTGCGGAAACACCAGATGCACGAAATGCGTGTAGCTGTCCGCGCTGAGCTCGCATTGCCAGCACGAGCCTTCCTCTCCCAAATGCGTGAACACCGCCCTGACTGTCGCTCCGCGTATCTTCAGGTTTTTCCATTCCGCGAAGAAATGGACGTTGTCGGGGGCGGGTGTACCACGGCGCACCTGCAGCACCAGATACTCCTCCTGCGCGTCCTCGGCAGCGGGTAACTGCAGGAGTTGCTGGGCGCCGTTCGCTGGCACACGCACACGGTGCAGATCGTCGGAGAGTACAGTGCCGTCCAGTCGCATTCGGCGGATTCGCAACTCACTGCTTGCCTCCGAGAGCGTATCGTTGACGCCCCAGAGCGTCACCGAGCCATCGTCCTCCTGACGGAAGGTGTACAGCACCAGCGCGAACGCCCGCGACACATAATGATACGCCCCTTTGGGGTTCAGGTAGTAGTCGATAACGCTCCAAGAGATGCCTGGCCAGCAGTCGTTCAGCTGCCAGAAGAGTGCACCGCTACACTCGAACTTTCGCCGGCGGTAGTGCTCAATACCGAATTTCAGTCCCTCCGCCTGAACCATCTGCGAAAGCAGCACGAACTCGCGGATGTCCTTCGGCTGCCACACGTGCGCCTCGAAGAGCTTCTCTTTGCGCGAGGTATCGGGGTCTTTGATGCGATACAGGAACCCTTCGCCGTCGTAAACGAACTGCTCGGGCGGGATGTTGCGCTGAAGGGTTCGCAGCGCAGGAGCACCGTGCATCCCGAACTCACTGATGAAGCGTCCTTTATCGTGCGCATAGTGGCGATACGAGACGCCTTCGGGAGTGGGGTTAGAGCGCGGCTCCTCGCGGCTCGTGCGCGGATAGATCATCCCTGCCCACACCTGCCAGTTGTGTTTGTCACCTGCCTGATCGCTGTTGGCGTCGTCGCCGCCCCACGGACTGCCGGGCCAGTACACCCGCGAGGGGTCGAGCGCCGCACAAACCTCAGGGAGCACCTCGTCGTAGATGCGTCTGCCGAAGAAGGGGAAATCGGGGTGGTTCCAGTGGATCATGCTGTCGATCCACTGGTTCTCGTTGTTGCCACACCAGAGTGCGATACACGGATGGTTGCGCAGCTGCCTGACAACCACCTCCGCCTCCCGCCGTACCTCCTTCAGGAAATCCTCATCGTCGTCTGGATAGGCGGCACAGCTGAACATGAAATCCTGCCACACCAGCACTCCCATCTCGTTGCAGGCGTTGTAGAAGTCAGGGGACTCGTAGATTCCGCCACCCCACACCCTCAGCATATTCATGTTTGCCTGTCGCGCCATTGCCACCAGCTGGCGGTAGCGCTCGGCAGGTATGGAACCGATCAGGTTATCTGCCGGAATCCAGTCGGCACCTCTCGCGAACAGCTTCACCCCGTTCAGCACGAAGGTGAAGTTGCTGGTGTCGGGTTCCAGTCCGGGCGACTGATCCAGTTCGATGGTTCGCACACCAAATCGGCACTCCGTAATGTGCAGAACCCGATTGCCGTCCAGCAGCTCCGCCTCCAGTCGGTATAGATGCGGCGTGCCGAGGTCATGCGTCCACCACAGCTGCGGCGACTCCATCCACAGCGAAGTTTCCGCCTTGCCGTCAATGACCGGAGCGCTGACGCGCCAGTCCTGACCGTGATCATGCACTCCGAAGCTCACTACCAGCCCGCGTGCATCCGTGCTGACGCGCTCCACCTCCGCGCACAGTTTGACCTCTGCCCCATCCTCGTCGAGGCGCACCGTGTACGCAAACAGGTGGGCAACCCGCGCCACGGAGTGTGCTTCCAGTCGCACCGGACGCCACACGCCGACCGTTACGAAGCGTGGCCCCCAGTCCCAGCCCCAGTTCATCTGTGCCTTGCGCAGCCATACACGCGGCTTGTAGAACGCCGACCAGTACCGCGAGACGTCTTTCTTCTCCGCTTCCAGCACCACCGGGTGGAAGCAGATCGCCAGCACGTTCTCCTGCCCAAGGCGCAGATGCTGGCTGATGTCAAAGCGGTACGGCGTGAACATGCTTTGGGCGGAACCTACCTTCTCGCCGTTCAGATAGATATCGGCAAGGGTGTCCAGTCCGTCGAAAACGAGGTCGTAACGCTCGCCATGAAAATCGGCTGGAGGAGTGAACCGTGTGCGATACCACCATTCGTAGTCCTCCACCCAGCCACAGGCTTCGGGGTTCTCGTCAAAATATGGGTCGGGCAGGATGCCCGCGCGTATGAGTGCACTGTGAACATCGCCCGGTACCTGCACGGCGATAGCATCGTGCTCCGCAAATTCGGGCAGATGTGCCTGCTTTGTAACGCCTTGATTGGGCTCAAAGTAAAACAGCTTCCATTCACCATCCAGCGAGTACTGCATCTTCCACCTCCTTACCGCTCTTTTATACATCAGGCATCGCCTCAAGTCAAGGGCATTTTGTAGCGATAGATACCTGTTTCACGGGTAAGCAAGGAGCACCTGCCCGACGATACGCCTGAAGGTTTCTGGGTGTCGCACCGGGAATTACTATGCCCAAACGCATCGAACCGCAGACAGGAGGACACACCGGCTATCGATGAAGCGGCTGATAACGTCTGTGATCTTTTGCTGGCTGATTGGTGTACTCACCTTCTCAGCAGACGCGCAAACCCCCATTCGCTTCGCCCGATACCCTGCACCGTCACCCGATGGCAGCCAGATTGCCTTTTCCTGGCAGGGTGACCTGTGGCTGGTGTCGAGCAACGGCGGAGAGGCGAAGCGCCTTACCATCCATGAAGGCTACGACTTCGCACCCGTCTGGTCGCCCGACGGCACGCGCCTCGCCTTCACCTCCGACCGCTACGGCAACGACGACGTGTTCGTGCTGAACTTGCGCGACGGCACCATACAGAGGCTCACCTTCTGGTCGGGGCGGGACCGTGCGCTGGGCTGGATGCCTGACGGCAAAGCAGTCGTCTTTGAGTCTACGCGCGACTGGGAGCCGTATGGAGCGGAGTCGTGCGCCTATGTCGCGCCGTTGAGTGGACGTACACCTTATCGCCTGCAGGATGTGCCGGGCACATCGGCAGCGGTGTCTCCCGATGGCACGCAGGTGGCGTTTGTGCGACGCGACAGCTCGTGGTGGCAAAAGGGCTACCGCGGTAGCGCCTCGGGCGACATCTGGATTCATCATCTCCGGGAGCGCCGTTTCACCCGCCTCACCAGCGACAACATTCCTGACACGCAGCCGATGTGGTCGCGCAATGGCAGAACGCTCTACTTCCTCTCCGAGCGCGACGGCACCAGCAACCTCTGGGAGATGGACACTGCCGGCAAGACCCTGAAGCAGCTGACCCGCTACCGGGGCGACGGCGCGCGCTTCCCGCGGATAGCTCGTAACGCCGACCTTATCGCCTTCGAGCAGGGAATGGACATTTGCACCCTGAACCCTGCCACCGGACAGATGCGCATCCTGCACATAACCGCCCCCGCTGCCGACGTACGCAAGCCGCAGGGCGTGTGGCAACAGGTGCGCGGGGATGTGAGCGAGTTCGCCATTGCACCGGGCGGCAAGGAAGTGGCTTTCGTGGTGCGCGGCGAGGTGTTCGTGACGCGCTATCCGGATGGAGGAACCGCTCGTCGCCTCACCGAGACAGTGGAACCGGAACACGGACTGGCATGGTCCCCAGATGGGAAGTCGCTCCTGTTTGCCTCAGAGCGCGCCGGCACCACCAGCCTGTATCTGGTCACCTCCGATGAATCGGACGAACCGCGCCTGCGTCGAACCCAGAAACTGCGCACCGAGAGGCTCACCAGCTCGCCCCTGCCGGACACGTCGCCCGTGTTCTCCCACGACGGCAAGAAGATTGCCTTCCGTCGCGGTAACGGCGACCTGATGCTCTACGACCTCGAGTCGAAAACCGAGCGCACTCTGGTAAAGCACTGGAACCTCGGACAGTTTGTGTGGTCACCGGATAGTCGGTGGATTGCGTTCGAACAGCAGGATAACGAATACAACAGCGATATCTTCATCCTCTCGGTGGACGACGGCAAAGTAGTCAACATCAGCCGTCATCCCAACAACGACATCAACGCCACCTGGTCGAGTGACGGCAGAGCGCTGGCGTTCCTTTCCCAGCGTGACGGACGTAACTTCAATATCTGCTACGTGTTTCTCCGTAAGGCAGACGACGAAAAGACGCGCGCCGACTGGCAGGACGAAGAGGACGCCAAACACGACGCCCCCAAAAAGCCGGAAGAGAAACCGAAGACCGAGAAGGAGCCGGTGCAGATAGACTTTGAAGACATCCACGATCGTGTTCGACAGGTCACTCGCTACGTGGGCGGCGTGCAGGAGGTGGCTCTGTCGCCAGACGGGAAGAAGATCGCCTTCCGCAGCAGCTATCAGGGACAGAGCGACCTGTACGTGATCGGCTGGGACGGAAGCGAGGAGCGCCGCTTGACCACCGGAGGCGTTGCCCCGAACGGCATCCGCTGGAGCAGCGACGGGAACCAGATAGCCTTCCTCAGCCGGGGCAGGATCTCGCGGGTTGCCGCAGGGGGCGGCGCCGTGCAGGCGACGGAGTTCAGCGCGCAGATGCGTGTGGACCTCGTCAGGGAGCGAGAGTACCTCTTCGACGCCGTCTGGCGCACGCTCAACGAGGAGTTCTACGACCCGCAGTTTCACGGCACCGACTGGGCATCCATGCGCCTGAAATATCGCCCCTATCTGCAGCACGTGACCGAGGACCGCGATTTCAGCGCGGTGGTGCACATGATGATGGGCGAGTTGAACTCGTCGCACGTCGGATTTACACTACGACAGAGCCAGAACCCCGAAGCCGTCGATACCGGTATGATCGGCGTGGTGTGGGCAAACAGCCGCGAGGGTGAAGGGCTGGTCATCGAATCCGTCGTGCCCGATACACCCGCCGCCCGACTGGACGTGAACCTGAAGCCCGGCGAGCGCGTGCTGGCAATCAACGGCAGACCGATTACGCCCACTACAAACGTGTGGGAATTGCTGAACGGCACCGCCGGCGAGAAGACCACCCTGCTGGTGCGACAAACAGACGGCAAGGAGCGCACCGTGACTCTCCGACCCATCTCCCCTGCCGAGTTCCGCCGCGCGCGGTACGAGCACTGGGTCAAGCGAAACCAGAAGTGGGTAGAGGACCGTTCGGGCGGTGAGCTGGGATACGTGCACATTCAGGGCATGGGCGAGATGAACGTGTACGAGTTCATCCGGCAGCTGCATGCGGTAGCTTACGGCAAGAAGGGGTTGCTCATCGACGTGCGGTTCAACGGCGGGGGCTGGACAACCGACTACCTGCTGGCAATCCTGATGGCGAGGCGTCATGCTTACACCATGTCCCGAGGCGGTTCCCCGGGCTATCCGCAGGACAGGCTCCCGCTTTACCTGTGGACCAAGCCGATTGCCGTGCTGTGCAACGAACGTAGCTTCAGCAATGCGGAAATCTTCACGCACGCTGTCAAGACCCTCGAACGCGGTCCCGTCATCGGAATGCCGACGGCAGGCGGCGTTATCAGCACCGGCAGGAGGACGCTGATCGACGGCAGTTCGGTCGCCACACCGGGGCGCGGCTGGTGGACAATCGATAAGGGAGTGAACATGGAGGGCAACGGCGCCGTGCCGGACTACGCGGTGGAAGACCTGCCGCAGGATACCGCCGAGGGGCGCGACCGCCAGCTGGAGAAGGCGCTGGAGGTGCTGAGCAACATCGTCAGGAATGCACCGCCGGAGTTTCCAGTGAACGCGCCATGAGAGCAGACCGAAGTGACGCCATGGCGCTCTCGTCTGATCACACTTAACTTGATTAAACAACAGCGCAGGCGGTATACTGGCATTGCGAGATTCACACTATTCGGAAAGGAGTTCGGAGGAGATGCCAACTGAGCGCCCAGGAGCCGTGACCTTTAAAGGGCAGCCGCTCACGCTTGTCGGACCGGAACTGAAGCCGGGCGACAAAGCGCCCGACTTTACGATTATCGATCAGTCACTGCAGTCAGCCTCGCTTCATGACTATGCGGGCAAGGTCATCCTGCTGAGCGTTGTGCCATCGCTGGATACGGGGATCTGCTCGGCGCAGACCAAGCGATTCAATGAGGAGGCGTCGAGGCTTCCCGATGATGTCGCCGTCATGACGGTGAGCATGGACCTGCCCTTCGCGCAGGCGCGCTTCTGCGGGGCAGAGAACATCGACCGCGTGAAGGTGTTGTCGGACCATCGCGATGCTTCGTTTGCAGAGGCGTATGGAACGCTGGTCAAGGAATTGCGCCTGGAGTCAAGGGCGATCTTCGTGATTGACCGCGATGGCATCATCCGCTACGTGGAGTACGTGCCCGAAATCGCCAGCCATCCGAACTACGATGCCGCGCTGGATAACGTGAAGTCTCTGCTGTAAGTGTCTTCTGCCGGGGCGAACGCACTTCGCCCCGCCCCTCGTATCACTGCGA
>CAKZNX010000102.1 GCA_937132045.1 uncultured bacterium | reverse complement strand
GCCTTCCAGCTCCATCCAGCCCGCCAGCTGGTACCGCGACCAGAACCCCGTGCCGAAAATAGCAAAGCGTAGAGTGGACATGGTGGAGCCTCTCCCATCGGTAGCGATGTTGACTACCGATTCGCGCGCCGTCCAGCCCAATCCCTGCAACAGGTAACTTCAGGTTCCGAATCGCGCTCTGACTACGATTGAGGCATCGGCAGGGCGCGGTAATAGTCGGTGAGCACAATCAGCCGTTGTTTGCTTCTGTTGACCCGACCCTCGGCGCGCGCGAAAGTCTGATAGCGGTCTATACCCAGACGGGTTGCGATGGTTACCGGAATGCTCACTATGCCAGCGTCAAAGAGAAAGGCAGCGGCTGCACCGGCACCGATCGCTACGCCAGTCTTAATCGATCTCTCCAGAACATCTGAGAAAGCCCGCTCCAGGCTCTTTCGCCTAACTAGTACATGGCGCCCTTCCCCGACGGTAATGATGACCCATGGCAGAAACGGCAGAACGGTCTCAAATACCTCCTCCCAGCCGGTGTCGAAGAGCGACGTCATCGGTTCTCGGATCGCCTGCTCTAACTGTTCATTGCTTATACCGGCGGTGTGAACATCTGTGAAGTTTTCGGACAGGATGCTCCCAACCTCCTCGGTGGTGATGACGTCGATGTGCGGAAACCTCTCTAGCGCTTCCTTGACATAGCTCAGCGACTCGGTGGCTTTGATCTGCAGCTCTTGAGCAACCGTCCCGTCAGCGTTCAGTATCTGCAGGTCCCAGCCAGGCTGGTTGGCGGCCTCAGCGAGCACAGCTTGCTGACCTTCCCGCAGATAAATGTCCCCGACCCATTCTCCAGCGTTGAGCTGGTCGCGGACAATCACTTCGAACAGTTTGCCCTTCCACGCCGAAACGATGCCCTCCAGCTCCTGTGGAGAGTAGTCGGCAAGCGCCTCGATATCCTTGTCGGGGAAAGCCAGCGAGAAAGCCTCACGCATCTGCGGCGTGACTGCCGACATATCTATGCCGTCGGCGTGAAAGATGGTTCCTACTGCCAAGGCTGCGGCTGCAGCATCCAGAAGCGCCTGCTCACGCTGTTTCGCGAAGGCGTGCGCAAGATTGCGCAGCTCGTTCCACGCGTTCTTGTTTTCTCCATGCTGGGAACGATACTGCTCGGCGAGACGAACCATCGCGGGGTTCATGGAGCACCTCCAAAGAGCAACAAGGCGATGTTGAGAATGCTCAGCACCGCTACTGCCGCAAGCAGTATCTTCTGACGCCGCTCCAGTGCATCTACGCGCTGTAGCACCCTGTCGGGTAAAGTATCCGATGTCTCAAGGTTGCGCACGCGTTGATCAAGTAGGGTGTTCTGCTCGCGCAGGTGGTCTATGGATTGCACGATCTCTATTCTCTGGTCATCAACTTTACGACGAATGTGTTCAATCGCTTGCGCCTGCTGACCGAGTTGCTCGGAGTGACGTTTGGTCTGATTGTGCAAGCCGAGTACAACCTCGCCCAGAACGCCGCTGAATTCGTCGACCTTCTGAACGAGCTCAGCACCTGTTATTGTGCCCCACCAGCCCATGTTCGAACCTCCTTTTACTGTGAAGCGCGGCATGCATTGCCTGTCGTCTGTAAGCGTATGGCAGGCATACTATCATCATTATACCATGGAGTTGGCAAATCATCGTGATTTTCATAACGTGATATGCAGGTCGTCGCCAACCGATTTGAACCAGCGGTGTCGCAGAACCTTCCTCTCGCATGACAGGAACATCAACTTTACTTCTCGTGGTCTGACGGCGTATCGTAGGGTATACTTATCCCAGACTGAGGAAAGGATTTGGCGCGATGTGCCTTGCGATACCCGGACAGATTCTCAGCATCTCG
>CAKZNX010000101.1 GCA_937132045.1 uncultured bacterium | reverse complement strand
AGAATGCCGGTGATGGTGGACAGAATCATGAAGTTGGTGATGAGCTGGAACGCTTCGTTGCGGTAGCCCAGCGTGTCACGCAGGTAGTACAGCAGGCAGAAGTTCACCGTGTAGATGCCCATCATGATGAACAGACGGCTGATGAGCAGCCACACGAAACTGGGATAAGGCTTCAGCGCCACGCGGTAGCTCGACGTGATGGACTCCCACAGTGTGGGCGAGTTGCCGGTGTACGGCTCCTCGCGGATGAGCCACACATTCAGCACCATGAAGGCGTTCAGGAAGATCGCGAACAGCACCATCAGCCAGAACAGACCCCGTTCGGTGCCCAGCAGAAGGCTCGCCGCGAAGGGACCGCCGATACGCCCGAGCAGAGTGCAGATTCCCATCCACGCCGAGGCGGTGCCATGATACTGCCACGGGATGCGGTCGGGAATGAGTGCCTGATAGGGACCGTTGGCGACGTTGAGGAAGAACTGCACGACGATATACACGCCGAGCAGTGTCCAGGCGGCTCGGGCGGAGGGAAAGGCGAACAGGGCAATGGTGGTGAGAATCGTGCCCACAATCAGAAAGGGGCGACGCCTTCCCATGCGATGGCGGCTGCGGTCGCTGATAGCACCGAACAGGATTTGAGTGGCAGAGGCGACAAATGCCCCCACGCTGGTGATTACCGCCAGCACACGGTCTTTCTCCACCGACCCCACAATCTGCTCCACCCTGTCGGGCAGGACAAGGATGAGCACCGCGCCCCAGAAAAACGACAGCGCGAACCAGAACAGGCTGATACCCAGATAGTCGCGAAGAGTAGGTCTCATCCGTTATTGCCAGAACTGATAGGTGGGCACATCATACATGATGCCGATGATGTTGGCAATACTGCCGATGACGAACTGCCCCATAATCAGCCCGAAGAAGAACGGCAGAGAGCGACGATACAGCCTCAGACCGCCGTAGCGCAACAGCAACACCTTCACCAGCCAGGCGATGAGCAGGGGCATCCACACCAGATTCATCTCCCAGCTACCGCTGACGGCATAGCCCAGCGGATGGAAGGGCCACCAGGTGAACCGCGTGCGCATCCACTGCAGAAAGAAGGAGATGAGCAGACCCACCCCGATAGCCAGCGTGGCGGTGATGTTGGCGTCGGTGGGCATCTGCAGCCAGTTGCTCAGGCGAGTGTAGGACTCACCGCCGAACGACATGCGCGACTTGCTCACCGCGCCGTAGTCGTAATTCAGGTGTAGCATCGCCCAGAATGCCGCCAGCGTGCCGATGATTCCCGCGAAGATCATGCCCCAGAACCATCCGCGCAGATTCGAGCGGGTCTGCTCTGCCAGTTTGAACGCCTCCAGCTGATGCGGCATGGGGTGGCTGCGGTAGGCGCGATTGATGGTGTAGAGCAGAGACAGGGCGGTGAGGTCGTTGTTGCTGAACTGGCGTGTGCCAAACACCTCCGGCAGGATGGAGTCCGGACCAGTGAAGTGCAGGTCGTGTACCGGCGTGCCGAACTCTGCCCTCATGCGCGTGATGGCGATGGCAAGCACGAAATAGATGGCGAAGAAGGCGATGCCCAAGCCCCAGTTCATGCCCAGCAGCCAGCCAAAATACACCAGAAACGCCATGCCCGCGATGATGCCCAGCACCGCCCAGCGGTAACGGATGGGTTCGTCCGAGTCGTCCACACTGGACGCCATGCCCACCGCACGTCGGAACACCTCACGCAGGTAGTCGCGGCTGAGCCAGACGCTAAACAGGAAGAACATCAGATACGCGCCAAAGCACTGGTTGTTGTCGTAGGGGAAGCGGGGGTCACGGTCCCACGCCATTGCCACCGCCATCACCCGCTGCATCTTCCATACGATGTAGAAGAACCAGCACGAGAACAGAAAGTCCACCGGTAACAGCATCCCGAAGCCAACCATAAAGGGATACCACGAAAGGGGTGTCCAGCCGATGGCGTTCCAGGGCTTTTGCGTGACCAGCGGACCGAGGTCAAAGTAGCTGAGGTCGCCCATGCCCGGACTGAGGATGCGCGGCACCGACGGAAACCACAGGTGCAGGATGTTGAGAGTATCCGCCGCACCTGCCAGCAGGAAGGCGAACCAGAACAGGCGGTTGCGCAGGACGGAAGGCAGGCGTCCGCGGTCTATTCCTTCTGTCAGCACGAGCGGCAGGGCGATGACGGGATAGGTGAGACGCTCGCGATGCGTCCAGTGTTTGCGAAGCAGCACGTTGATGCACAGCATCACGAACAGCGACACACACAGAAACAGACTCCACATCAGCACCGGACTCGCCCAGCCGAGAAGGTATCGCGCCCGATAGAGGGTATCGCTGCCGCGGAAGTAGCCCTGATACACATCAGGGTTGGAGACCATCAGCCACTTCGGGAGGTACTGAAAGAACAGCTCCTCCCACCGGTTGGAGGAGTCAGCGAAGCGGTAGGGCCAGGCGAGGGTAGGGGTCAGCACCTGAACCATATCATGTCCGCACATGGCGGAACCCAGCGCCAGCATCATGTACACCGCCATCAGCTCCGCCTGGCACAGCGCCCATCGCGGACGAATACGCGCCACCAGCAGGTTCAGGATTGCCAGCAGGAAGATGATGAAGATGACGTTGAAGAAGAGCGAGATGGTGGTCGGGTGTGCGGAATAGCGGATGACCTCCATCTGCACTACCCAGTAGGCGTTCACCGGCACCAGGATCGCGCCAAGCAGGAGGGAACGCCACGTTATCGCTCTGTTTTTCCACGAAAGCTCTCGCTCGGGCTGTGTGACTTCGGTAACGGCTTGCTTCAGTGAGGTGCTACCCTGCACACCTGACCTCCCGCGGTATGCACGCGTGCTGCGTTGCTCTTACTACTTTGGCGTCTTCTCGGTGAAAACCTTCCGCGCATCAGGCTTGGCGACAGCGCTGTAAGGTCTTTGCAGGAAACCGTCAATGGACGATGTAGTACAGGGAACAGAAGAGACTGTTTGGGGGACGGTAACCGTGAAAGAGTTACTGGAAACGCTGGAGCGAGTGATTGCCCGCATGAACCAGCATGGAGGCGACCTTCGAAACAGCGAAGCGCTGACGCGTTACGCGCTGATTGACCCTGTGTTGCGGGCGCTGGGCTGGGATACCGAAGACCCCACGTACGTTCAGCCGGAATACACTACGGAGGTGGGCAGACCCGACTATGTGTTGCGTTACGGGACGTTGAAGATCGGAGTGGAGGCGAAGAAGCTGGGCATCACCGAGCAGATGGTGGAGGAAGCCTATCGCAAAGCCTATCCTCTCTATCAAACGCAGGGCATCACTTATTACGTGGTGACGGACGGCGACCGATGGGTGCTGAGAGACATCAGCAAGCCCAGAGAGCAGCAGACGGAAGTGTTCAACCTTCAGCTGTCGCAGGAGGGTGCGGGGCAATCGGCGAGGCAGTTACTGGCGTTGTGGCGTCCTGCCATGCCCAGTGTGACCGCTGCTCCCGCTGGCGTTGTGCGGCAAAAGCCTGTCCCCACTGCACCGCCGACGCGCACAGTCGAACAGATGCCACCGTATTTACCGGGAGAGGGCATCCCCTTGAGCCAGCTGAGAAAGAAAACAACAGGGAGACGACCGAGCGGCCGGCTGGTATTTCCCGATGGCACGGCGTTTGACATTCATTACTGGCTCGAGGTTCTCATGTTTGTGGTGAAGTGGGTTCTGGACAACTATGGCTATTCCTTGCCGATGAAGGGACGGTCTGGCGGCATCATCGCAGCCTCTAGCCCGGAAGGTCTTCGCAAACCTAAAGAAGTGGAAGCTGCAGGCGCGTGCTACGTCGACTGCTGGTTGTCCGCGAAAGCAGCTGTGGAGCGTGCCTGCTACGTATTGGAGAAGTACGCCGGCATCAGCCCGGACAGGGTGCAGCTCGTCGGGTGGGAGGGTTAGTTCGAAGGGGGCGTTTCGCGGTCGCCCGGCAAGAGAGGGGTACCCAGCGTGGCCTGCATCCACACGAGAGGGAGAAGATATCCCATGCGCAGAGGAAACCTGATCGTGCTCTCCGGACCGAGCGGAGTGGGCAAAGATACGCTCCTCAGCCGCCTGATAGAGCGCGTGCCCGGCGTCGTCAAATGCCTGACGGCGACCACACGTGCCCCGCGCGAGGGGGAACAGCACGGCGTGGACTACCTGTTCCTCTCGCCTGAGCAGTTCGCGGCATGGATTTCGCAGGGCAAGTTTCTGGAACACGCCCACTACAACGAGCAGTACTACGGCACGCCGTTGCATCTGGTGGAGGAGGCGCGTGCCCGCGGACTGGATGTTATCCTGAAGATCGAGGTGCAGGGCGGTCTGCAGGTGCGCCAGCGCGTGCCGGAGGCGATACTGATTTTCGTCCAGCCCCCCAGCCTCGAGGTACTGCGCCAGCGGTTGACGGCACGCGGCACCGACAGCCCCGAACAAATCGCCAGCAGGTTGCACATCGCCGAGCAGGAGATGCGCGCCATCCCGCACTACGATTACCTCGTCACTAACGATACAATAGAAGAGGCAGTGGATTTACTGCGCGCCATCCTACTCGCCGAGAGGGCGAGGATACGGAAAGAGGGCTGAACATGTCTGTGTTTGAAGGCAAGCATATCCTGCTGGGCGTCACCGGCAGTATCGCGGCGTACAAGGCGGCGGATATCGCCTCCAAACTCACGCAGGCGGGTGCGGAGGTGGACGTGGTGCTGACCGAACATGCTCGCCACTTCGTGACGGAAGTCACCTTTCGTGCGATCACCCGACGCCCTGTGCTGACCGACCTGTTCGACGAACCGGAGGAGCGTCAGATTGCCCATATCCATCTCGCCAAGCGGGCGGATGTGCTGCTGGTGGCTCCCGCCACCGCAAACATTCTGGCGAAGCTGGCGGCAGGCATCGCCGACGACCTGCTGACCACTTTGGCGCTGGCGACACACGCACGGCTGGTCATTGCCCCCGCGATGAATACCGTGATGTGGGAACATCCCGCCACGCAGAGCAACGTGCGCACTCTGGACGCACGAGGGGCGCTGTTCGTGTACCCGGCGGAGGGGATGCTGGCGTGCGGCGATGTGGGTGCAGGCAAGCTGGCAGACACTCCTACCATTCTGCAGGCGGTGGAGAGAGTGCTGAACCCGCCGCTCAAAGGCGTGCGCGTGCTGGTGACCGCCGGTCCGACAGAGGAACCTATCGACGCGGTGCGCCACATTTCCAACCCGTCTTCTGGCAAGATGGGTTACGCCATCGCTGAGGAGGCGGTGCGACAGGGCGCGGGAGTCACTCTGGTAACCGGTCCCACCCTGCTGGAACCGCCAGCGGGCGCGCAAACCGTCTCGGTGCGCACGGCGCAGGAGATGCTGGAAGCCTGCCTGCAGGTGTATGACGACGTGGATGTGGTGATTGCCACGGCAGCGGTCAGTGATTACCGTCCTGCCGAGGTGTGGCATGGCAAGCGCAAAAAGGGCGACGAGGAGTGGACGATACGGCTGGTGCCCAACCCGGACATCCTGCGCACGCTGGGTGAACGCAAGGGCAGTCGTATACTGGTGGGATTCGCGGCGGAGACCGCAGACCTTCTGCAGAACGCGCAGCACAAACTGTGCGAGAAGAACCTCGACCTGATTGTGGCGAACGATGTGTCGCAGGAGGGGTCTGGCTTCCGCACCGATACCAACCGCGTGACCTTCCTGTGGGCGGACGGCACCCAGACCAACCTGCCCCTGATGAGCAAGCGGGAGGTTGCCCAGCGTTTGCTGGAGGCGTTGCGAGAGAGGCTTTTCCAGCGATAGCGTTACAGCAGGGACAGCGTTCCACATACACGTACCGAGCCTGCCCCTGCCCTGAAGCGATGAGGGCACTCTTCCGCCGTTAACGTCTGCAGGTCGCCTTCACGTCCTCCCAGTTCGGCGGGTCGGGGATGCCGAACATGCGGCGTTTGGTCTCGAGATAGAACAGGTAGTTTTCGTAGGTGACGTCGGGTGGGCAGCGATGGTCGACGTGCGGGATGTAACCGCCCTCCTCCACCAGCGGCTTCAGGCGTTCCAGCTCCTTCACAATCGCCTCCTTGCCCGCGATGAGTTGCGTCTTGTCCACCCCGCCCATCAGCAGAACCGACTTGCCGAAGCGCTGGCGTATCCGCACGGGGTCGGAGCCGCCTCGCACCTCCAGCGGAAACATCACGTTCACGCCGCCCGCCAGCCAGTGTTCCACGAGCTGCAGGATGTTGCCGTCGCAGTCCACGTAGACGATGTCCACCCCGAACCGCTCGCGAAGGTAGTCGGTAATGCGTTTGTAGCGGGGCGTCATCCACTGGCGGAACAGGGTGGGCGAGATGATGGGTCCTTTGTTGAAAGCCATGTCCTCCCAGAAGTGTGCGTAGTCCAGCTGCACATCGGCGGGGATTTTGCTGATTGCCGTGATCGCCAGCTCGGTCAGGTGCTCCATCATCTCTTCCACCAGCTCAGGCTGGTCCACGCAGGCGTACGACACGCCCTCGAAGCCCATCCAGTCGCGAATCCAGCCGAACAGGCTTCCGCAATACACCCCAAGCGGATAGTTGCGCTCCGCCACCGACTTCTTCCACGCCTCCCAGTCCGTCGGATAGCGACGTGGGTCATCGGGGTCGAGGCGCTTCTTGAACTCCAGCCAGTCCTCGCACGTCTTGATGGGGAACTCGAGATAGTGCGGGATGGTGGAGGTTCCGTCCTTATACACGATGCTTTTGACGCCCGCACCGTCTATCTGGATACGGTAGCGGTCGGTCTCTTCCAGCACGCGCGCCTCGAAGGGGGGTATCAATCCCAGATTAATCGGCACGCCGGCGCGCGGAGCGAAGCCGAAGAACCGGTTTGCTTTCCACTCCTCGTCCACCCATTCAGGCAGACCCTGCTGATGCCACTCGGTATAGGTTTCCGCCCAGTAGCCGAACTCCTCGTCGGGAACGTGGTCCACGGCCTCGTAATGAAATGTGCGCAACCACCTTTCGCGATGCGTCAAGGTCTCTCCCATCGGCTTGTTTCTCCCGCAGGGTATGGATGCGCTTCATTTCTCGACGGGCGGGAGCGAGTCCTGTCTTTCTAGCTCGATGTAGCAGGTGTGGAAAGTGGAGCCGCCGCCCATGTCCGCGAGCCGGTCGGAGGTGAGGGCATTGACGTTGCGCCCTCCCGGGCTGTCGCGGTGCCACCACAACGAAGGTGACCACGCTACGCCCGGACGCACA
This sequence comes from uncultured bacterium, assembly GCA_937132045.1. GTDB lineage: Bacteria > Armatimonadota > HRBIN16 > HRBIN16 > HRBIN16 > HRBIN16. The sequence continues at coordinate 2,495 of CAKZNX010000101.1, read as the reverse complement.
TGCCTGGCGCTGACCATGGCTCGCAGGAATACCTCGCCGCGGTCGTTGTAAGCACGCACCCAGTCGCCCTGACGGATACCCCGCGCTTCGGCGTCGCGTGGGTGCAGCCAGATGCGCGGTTCACGCTCGCCCTTTTGCGTCCTCTCCTGATTGGCGAAGGAGGTGTTCAGGAAGTGGTGGGCTGCGGGCGACAGCAGGTTGATCGGGTATCGGCGTGCGTCGCCCTGTTCATCCTGCGCAGGTACATAGGTGGGCAGGGGGTCATAGCCGTCGCGCTGCGCCCGCTCCGAGTACAGCTCGATCTTGCCGGAGGGCGTCTTGAAGCGCATGTCGCCATGCAGGTAGGGTGCGAAGGGGTCGCCCGGCGTCCGGAGTTTGGCGAAACCATGTTCCTGCAGGTATTCGTAGGTGATGCCCTGCAGGTACGGATGGTCGGTGCTCAGCGCCTGCCGGATAATGTCCTCTGCAGTGTCGCGGAAGCACTGCTCGGTGTTGCCCATGCGCCGCGCCAGCTCCGCGAGCACATCCCAGTTCGGTCGGCTCTCACCAAGCGGTGGTATGGCGGGTTGATTCAGCTGCACATAGAGGTGTCCGTATGCGGTGTGCAGGTCCAGATGCTCCATCTGCGTGGTGGCTGGAAGCACGATATCCGCCAGCCGCGCGGTGTCCGTCCATAACTGCTCGTGCACCACAGTGAACAGGTCTTCGCGCAAAAGCCCTTCGATGACGCGGTTGCTGTTGGGGGCGACTGCTGCCGGGTTGCAGTTGTACACATACAGCGCCATGACGGACGGGTTGTTCAGAGTCAGCAGTGCCTCGCCCAATTGATTCATATTGACAGCGCGCGGGTTACCCTGTAGCAAGTCAGGACGCTTGACGGCATTCATATTCAGCGGGAAGTGCGCGCTGGTGGACAGCAACAACCCACCGCCGAGTTCCTTCCACGCGCCGATGATGGCGGGCAGGCAGGTGATGGTGCGTATCATCATCCCGCCGTTGGTGTTGCGTGCAATGCCGTAGCCCAGCCGAATGGCGGAGGGTCGCCGTGTGGCGTACAGGTGCGCGAGGCGTTCGATGTCGTCTACCGATATGCCCGTGATTTCCGCCACGCGCTCAGGCGGATACTGGGTCAGCACACGCTCGCGCAGAGCCTCCCATCCCACCGTGTGCTCGCACAGAAACGGCTCGTCGTGCAGTCCGTCGCGGAAGAGCACGTGCATCAAGCCCAGCGCCAGTGCGCTGTCGGTAGCGTGCTGGATGTGCACGTGCCAGTCGGCGCACTCCGCCGTGCGCGTGCGGAAGGGGTCTATGACAATCAATATGGCGCCCCGCTTCTGCGCCTCGCGAATGACTGCCATCTGATGCGTACCAGTCGAGGCAGGGTTCATGCCCCACACGATGATTGTCTTCGAATAGAGCAGGCTTTCGGGGTCGACCCCGCCTGACCAGCCCATGGTGTAGTCGTATCCCGCTTCGGCGGCAGTGGAGCAGATGGTGCGCAGGAGCCGGGTGGCACCCATACGGTTCCACAGTCGTCCGTCGCACGCGGACATGTTCACGATTCCCATCGTGCCGGCGTACGAGTAGGGCAGGACTGCCTCCGGTCCGTACCGAGCGATGACCTGCTTCCACCGCGCGACAATGGTGTCCAGCGCTTCGTCCCACGAGATACGCTCGAACCTGCCTTCGCCCTTCGCCCCAACGCGCCGATAGGGGTACAGCACGCGGTCGGCGCTGTAGACGCGCTCCTCGTAGTGGTTGACCTTACAGCAGAGGTAGCCGCGTGTCATGGGGTGGTCCGGGTTGCCGCGCACGCCCAGCAATCTGCCATCCTGCACCTGCGCTAGCATGGCGCAGGTATCGGGGCAATCATGCGGGCATACGGTTTTGATTTCGTGGATGTCAGACATGGCAGGTAGTCTCCGTCGTTCCGTGTGGATGCAGTATACCGCAAGCACGGTGAGGGGTGCAACGCGCACTCAAGTTCGAGCAGCCAGCGTTAGTGGTGCCAGCAGAGATGGACGTGCCTCATTCGCAAGGGCAGCGGGTAGCCACCAAACCTTGATGGATACGGCGTCGACCAGCATCGCAAGAGCCGGTCCCTGCGTGCCCAGCTTGTACAACCTGTTCGCAGACATACCAGGCGCAAATCCAGAGCAACACCGGCGCCAACCAAGGTGACTTGCGTAGCGAGGCGTAGTACAACCCGACTCGCAATGACACGGAGGTATCGTAAGCCGCAGGGGGATGGCTGCGCCTGCTAACGCAGGCTCGCCATGACACCAGCTTCTGGAGGGGGAGGAACCCCCAGCGAGCCGTTGCGTGTCATTGCGAGGAGCGAAGCGACGAAGCAACCCACCTCGGCTCCCGTGTCATTGCGAGGAGCGAAGCGACGAAGCAATCCCCCTCACCTCCCGTGTCATTGCGAGGAGCGAAGCGACGAAGCAATCCCCCCTCGCCTCCCGTGTCATTGCGAGGAGCGAAGCGACGAAGCA
>CAKZNX010000100.1 GCA_937132045.1 uncultured bacterium | reverse complement strand
GAAGCGACTGCATGGCTGAACGCCGTGCTTGTGGAGAAGGGTCTGCGGGCAGTCAGCTAACCTGCCACGCTCGCTCGATCATCTGATAGCCCACCGGGTCGTGACGCGCCAGATCTTCCCGCACGAACGGGTAGAAGTCGTTTTTGCCGAAGTACGCCTCCGAGACCTCCGCGAAGTACTCCTGCGGGTTGGTGGCGGCGTATGCCTTCAGCTTACCGCCCCGGACGTATGCCACCTCGTTGTACAGTCCACGACGCATCGCGTGCCGGTAGGCGATGGTCACCAGGCGGCTGTCATAGCCCAGCACCTGATGGTGGTAGGCATGTGCCAGCTCGTGCAGGAGCATCCACGGTTGCTCCCTGCGCGACCACTTCACGAAGTTTCGGGCGTTATTGATTTCCACACTGCCTGCCTTCATGGGGTTGTAGCCGTTCTCGCGCAGCCAGTCCGCCGACACGTGGTATTCCGCCGCGCCGTTCGTCCGATTCTCCCACTCCAGCCAGATAGTCACCCGCCTCAGGTACGCCAGCGCGGATGTCGGAACCACCTTTACCATCTGCTCTGCCTGTTGTGTCAGCTCGCGCAACGCTTCCGCTAAATCCGTGCGATGCGCCAGCACCTCGCGGTGGACCAGCACGGTGAAGCCGCAGATACTGCGCCTCTGGTAGGCGCTGAGCGGTTGATTGAGATTGCGTACCGATGCGCTATCCCTTCCTGTCATCTCCTCTCCTCTACTTCGCTACAGGCTCATACAGGGCGTTTGTCAGCAGGTCAAACATGTCTGCCAGTGCAGCCAGCGGTGAGCCGGCGCCCGCCAGCGACAGCCGCACGCCCTCGCCGGTGAACTGGTGTTGTCGGTACACGTGCGTCAGCGCGCGTATCGCCTGTGGGGTCAGCCGGACGTGGCTCGCAAAGCGGATGTTCGCCCATTGCCTGTCTGCCTTCACCTCCGCGATGCCGATTTGCGCCGCCTGCAGGCGCAGTCGCAACAGCCACAGGGCGTTCTGTACGACCTCGGGCAACGGACCGAAGCGGTCGCGCAGCTCGGACTCGATCTCGTCCACATCCGCCAGTTTGCGAACCGCCGCCATCTTCTTGTAGAAAAAGATGCGCTGAGACTCGTCCCTGATATATCTGGCAGGGATATACGCATTGACGGGCACATCCACAGGCGGCAAGACGAAGGTCTCCTCGGGCTGTCCACGCAGCTCGCGCACGGCTTCCGCCAGCATCTCGGCGTACAGTTCAAATCCCACCGAGATCATGGCGCCGTGTTGCTCGGCACCAAGCAGGTTTCCCGCGCCGCGTATCTCCAGATCGCGCATCGCCAGCTTCAGCCCCGACCCCAGCCCGGCGAACTCGCGCAGGGCATTCAGGCGCTGCTGAGCACGTTCATCCAGTTTGGCGTCGTTACGGTAGAAGAAGTAGGCGTATGCCTGCCGGTCGCTGCGCCCTACCCTTCCGCGCAGCTGATACAGCTGCGCCAGCCCCAGCCGGTGCGCTCGCTCCACAATCAGTGTGTTGGCGTTGGGCACGTCCAGCCCGTTTTCGATGATGGTGGTGCATACCAGCACGTCGAAGTCGTGGTGATAGAACTCCAGCATCACCTCTTCCAGCTCGTCGTCGGGCATCTGACCGTGCGCCACGCGGATACGCGCAAAAGGCACCAGCTCCTGCACATGTTGCGCCACGTGGTAGATGCTCTGCACCCGATTGTGCACGTAGAACACCTGCCCGCCGCGCTCCAGCTCGCGCAGGATAGCTTCACGAACCACTTCATCGTCGTAAGGGCGCACAATCGTACGTACTGGCAGGCGTCCAAAGGGAGGATCGTTGATGATACTCATCGAGCGCAATCCGCCCAGAGCCATGTGTAGGGTGCGCGGAATAGGAGTGGCGGTCAGCGTCAGCACGTCAACCTGTGTGCGCAGGCGTTTCAGGTGCTCTTTCTGCGCCACCCCGAAGCGCTGTTCCTCGTCCACCACCAGCAACCCCAGGTTCTGGAACTGCACATCCTTCGACAGCAGCCGGTGCGTGCCCACCACCACGTCCACTGCCCCCACGCGAAGCCCTTCCACCACCTCCTTCTGCTCTTTCGGGCTTCGGAAGCGGTTGAGCAGTTCCACGCGGATGGGATACGCTGCGAACCGCTCGCGGAAGGTGTTAAAGTGCTGAGCCGCCAGAACCGTGGTGGGGCAGATAACCGCCACCTGCTTGCCCTCCACCACCGCCTTGAACGCCGCCCGTATCGCCACCTCCGTCTTGCCGAAGCCCACGTCGCCGCACACCAGCCGGTCCATCGGCTTGCGACTGCCTTCCATGTCCCGTTTTACCTCGACAATGGCGCGGCGCTGGTCGGGCGTCTCCTCGTAGGGAAAGGCGGATTCCATCTCCTGCTGCCACGGGGTGTCTGGACTGTAAGGCGGGCGTTCGGCAGACTCGCGGGCAGCATACAGCCGGATGAGTTCCTCAGCCATCTTCCGCGCTTTCGCCTTCGCGCGGCGTTTCGTCAGCGCCCACTCTCCGCCCCCCAGCCGATGCACCTCCGGAGGGTTCTCCTCCGAGCCGATGTACTTCTGCAACCGGTCGATCTGGTCGGTGGGCACCAGCAGGGTATCGGGCGGGGCGTACTGGATGAGCAGATAGTCGCGCCGCACACCCAGCACCTCACGCTGAACGATGCCCCGATAGATACCGATACCGTGATGGATGTGCACCACGTAGTCGCCGGGACGCAGGTCCAGAATGGAGGAAAGCGGGATACCTTCATGCACCCGTCGGCGGAGAATGCGCAGTCGGCTCGCCCCGAACAGCTCCGCGTCGGTGAGTACCACCAGGCGGGCGCTCTCCCAGAGGAACCCACTGGACAGGCGAGCGTGCACCACCGTCAGCATCCCTTCCCCCACGCTTTCGGCAGGGAACAGGTCATGCTCCTCCAGTATCTCGCTGACGCGATGGGGCTGTTCAGTAGCCACCACCACAGCGCAACCGCTCTCCAGCCAGTTACGCAGGGTGCTCATCAGCGCGGGCAGTTGCCCTCGATAACCCGGCAGGGCGCGCGCATGCAGCTCCTGCTCACGCACCTTCGGCAACAGGTCGCGCGGGGCGGTGATGCTGGAGAGGGCAACCCAGCTCCGCTCGCCCAGCACATCGCGCAGAACGCCAGCAAAACCTTCCGGCTGTGGCACGGCATGGGGCAGGCTCGCCCACAGCCTCTCGATGGGCAACATCTCACCGCGCTTTACACGGTGCGACAATACATCCAGCGCATCGCGACTGGACTGGTGATAAACGGTCTGCTGCTGAACCGGTTCGTCCAGCACCATCAGGCAGTGCGGAAGCAGGTAGTCGAGCGGGCTGGTACCGGGATGCAGAAGGGCGACGCAGTGTTCCAGCCGGTCAAACGCCACACGGTTGCTCAGGCGCAGGATGTCGTCCTCGATGCTCTGCTGAAGGGTGTGAAGTGCGCGCTCGCTGCCTCCCTGAGCCAGTTCGGACAGCGTTTCCGCCAGTATTGCCTGCAGACGCGCCGTCGCCGCTTCCACCTCTGCGCTCTCCCACAGCACCTCTCGCGCTGGGGCAATGGTGCACGCATCCAGATGTCCGGTCGCCCGCTGCGAGTCGGGGTCGAACGGCTGCATTCGCTCGATCTCATCGCCGAAGAACTCCAGGCGCACCGGCTCGTCCGCGTGCACGGGGAAGACGTCCAGAATGCCGCCGCGTCGGCTGAACTGCCCGCGCTGAGCCACCATCTCCTCGCGCTCGTAGCCCAGCCGCACCAGCTGGCGCATCAGCCCCTCCATATCCACACTGTCGCCGCGCCGCAGGGTGAAGGTCGCCTCACGCAGGGCACCGGGCGGCAGGGTAGGCTCGAGCAGGCTCTGAGGAGTAGCAACCAGCACCCGCGCCTGTCCTGTCGCAACCTTCCACAGCGACTCGATCCGACTACCGATAAGGTGCAGGTCGGGCGGAGTGTCCTCGAACAGCTCGCCCAGAATGGAGGGAAGCACCACCACCTGCCACTCTGGCACTCCCAGTACCGCCAGGTCCAGCGCCAGAGTCTCCGCCCGTTGCGCATCCGCCACCAGCACGCACAGCAGAGGCATCCCCTCCCCCACCGCGCGCGCTATCAGCAGGGGCAGAAGGTTGCCGCCCACTTCAGTGAATTCGGTGCGATGGGACTGGGGCGAGAGGAGATGAGCAGAAGCACGCACGCCTAGCAGGGCGTGCAGAGCACCCGCCACTTCCTGCAGACGATGAACGTCCATTGCTCTGCCACTATTTTACCCCGATTTTCGCCACAGGCAAAGCGCCGGGCATTTGCCGACAGCCACTGAAGGGAGACACCACCGGTCTGGCGAACACGGGTGTTGCGCGCAGGGTATATCCCGTGTAGCATCGAGGTTCATCAAAGGAGGCAACCGATGCGTAGAGGGGGTGTCATTATCATGCTCGTTTTGCTCACCGCGTCCGCGTGGGCGCAGAAGCCGTTTTTCGAGTCGCAACACCTGTTCCCTCCGGAACGCTGGCACAACCACGGTTCATGCATCGTGGAACTGCCAAACGGCGACCTGCTGGTGTGCTGGTACAACGGCTCGGGCGAACGCACCGCCGACGACGTGAAGGTGGAAGGAATGCGCAAACGCAAAGGCGCCCGGTCGTGGAGCGGTCGCTTCCTGATGGCAGATACGATCGGCTTTCCCGATTGCAACCCTTGCATGTTCGTCGACCCGAAGGGCAGGCTCTGGCTGATGTGGGTGGCGATTATCGCCAACGAGTGGCACACTGCGCTGCTGCGCTACCAGATTTCGGATAACCCGCGCGGCACCGGCGCTCCGCGCTGGACCCAGAGTGATGTGCTCATCCTGAAACCGGGCGACGAGTTCGCCCAGATGGTAGCAGCACAGTGCGACGAAGACGAGAAGCGGCTCGACCAGATACTCCCGCCCGATCGCGTGGAGTGGGGACGTCAGTACCTCGCCGAGCGGCGCAAAAACGCGGCAGACAAGTTCTTCCGCCGTCTGGGCTGGATGACGCGCGTACACCCCTTCGTTATGGACAACAAGCGCATCATCGTGCCCCTCTATTCCGACGGCTTCGACTTCTCCATCATGGCGATCAGCGACGACGGCGGCAAAACCTGGGAGGCAAGTCGTCCGATGGTCAGCCTCGGAGGGGTTCAACCCAGCCTCGTGCAGAAGCGCGACGGCACGCTGGTCGCCTACATGCGCGACAACGGTCCCCCACCGCAGCGGGTGATGCGCAGTGAGTCGCGAGACGGCGGTATGACCTGGTCGCCGGTAGTCGACGATGACCTGCCCAACCCGGGCTCTGGACTGGAGGTCATCCGCCTGCAGAACGGGCGCTGGGCAATGGTGTGCAACGACACCGAGAAGGGCAGACACAGCCTTGCCGTTCTCATCTCGGACGATGAGGGCAGGACGTGGAAGTGGAAGCGCCATCTGGAGATGGATCCGCCGGGCACCGGTTCGTACTCTTACCCATCCATCACGCAGGCGAAGGACGGCAGCCTGCATGTGACCTACAGCTGGAGCCAGCCGGGCATAGGCTCGTGTATCAAATACGCTCATTTCAACGAGGCGTGGGTGCTTCAGGGGGACTAAATGGCAAAGGGAACCACATATCTCCACGAACGCATCGAGTTTGTGGACGCACGCACCGGCGTGCACTTGACTCAGGTGACCAGCTTCCCCACCATGAGCATGGCTCTCGCCTACTTCGGGCGCAACTTCACCAGTGACTCGAGAACCTTTATTTTCATCTCTCAGCGAGAGGCGCGACGGGACGCCCCATGGGACCTGTTCCGCGTGGATGTGGACGGCGCGAACCTGACTCAGCTCACCGACTCGGAGGATGCAGGGGGCTTCGCCGTATCGCCGCACGACGACTGCGTCTACTTCCATCGACAGGGCGCACTCTGGAAGGTGGATTTGAACACCTTTTATGAAGAGGAGATCATCGCTGTGGGGGACATACGCACGATGGGCGTGTCTGCCCTGTCGTCAGACGGAACAGCCTACTTCGTGCAGGTGGTGACCTCGAGGGGAACTACGGGCATCCTCCGACTGGCTACTGACGGTTCGGAAGCATCGCTCCTGCTGGAGGCGAAGCAGGGCAGTCTGGCTTTGCACTCCGCCAGCCCGGGCGGCGCAGGACTGCTGATGTGGCAGGTTCGCGAGGGCAAGAAGACGTGGCTATTGCTGGACTTCGACGGCAGCGAGAAGGGAGTGTACACCAGCAGTTACGACTTCGCACACTGCACCTTTCTGGGCAGCGGTGACCGCGTGCAGGGATGCGCTCTTCCTCCCGACCGCGCCCTGGTGCAGATGGGTCCCGGCGAGGAACAACCGACCACCATCGCGCAGGGAGTGTACTTCTGGCACTCTGCCTCCAGTCTCGATGGCGAGTGGATTGTCGCCGACACGAACTGGCCCGACGATGGGCTTCAGCTGGTGCACGTGCCGACCGGTAGATATCGTCCGCTGTGTTACCCGCGGAGCTCGCAGGGGCATCCGCAATGGACACACCCCCACCCGCAGTTCAGCCCCGACGGGCGATATGTGCTGTTCAACTCGGATAGAACAGGCATCTGCCAGATATATCTGGCGAAGGTGCCTGATAGTTTACGCGAACGGATAATCCGCGGCGACCTGAGCGTGCAGGAGAGACGAGTGTGGTAACACTGCAACGGGCAACCACGCTGACAGTGATAACGGCAATCGCGCTGACGGCAGTGGGCTGTGGGCGACGCACCGAGCCGCCTTTCCCATCGCGCGCCATCACCATCATCTGCCCTCCGGCTCCGGGCGGCATCTCCGACACTCTGACCCGCGCACTCGCCGCGTCAGCGCAGGAAGTGTTCGGCGTACCGGTGGTGGTGGAGAACAAGCCGGGTGGCGCGAACGCAGTGGGACTGAACTACGGGGCACATGCCAAACCTGACGGCTACACTGTCACCTATGTGGTGGCGGAGCTGGCTATCCTGCCACATCTCGGGTTAAGCCCGATCTCTCCCAACGACTTCGACCTGCTGGCACGCACCAACTACAACCCCGCCGCCGTAACCGTTCCCGCCCGTTCGCCCTGGCGCACTCTGCACGCGCTTCTTGCCGACGCAAAGGCGCGTCCGGAGGCAATCCGCGCGGGCAATTCGGGCACCGGCTCGATCTGGCATCTGGCAGCGGTAGCGCTGGAGGAGTTGGGCGACGCCAGTTTCAAGCACGTACCTTTCGGTGGGGCGGCTCCGGCAGTACAGGCTCTGCTGGGCGGACACGTGGACGTGGTGTGCGTCAGCCCGACGGAGGTGCAAGCGCACGTGGAGGCAGGCAAACTGCGCATGTTAGCCGTGCTCACCACGAACCGTGACCCGCTCTTCCCCAGTGTGCCGTGCGCCCGCGAGCTGGGATACGACGTGGACATCGGCGCGTGGGGTGGGCTGGCTCTGCCCAAAGGCGTGCCGGAGGAGAGAAGAAGGAAACTGCTGGAAGGTTTCCGCATCGCTTTCGGCAAGCCCGAATTCCGGCAGATTATGGCGGAGCGCGGTGTGCGGCTGGCATGGCTGCAGGGAGAGGAGTTTCAGCGCTTTGTGCAGGAACAGAGCGCGCACAACCGCGAGTTAATCGCCGGCATCGGCGTGCACCTCACACGGGGGGACGTTGGACACCGGTACCTGCCCACCATACTGGCTGTGCTTGCCGTGGTGATGGTGGCGATGCTTTCGGCGGGCAGGCTGGCGTCGTCACCACGCGCTCGGCTCTCCGTCTCCCTGAAGCCGACACCGGGCACACTTCAATCACTGAAGATGGCGCTGCTCGCCCTGCTATTCGTGGCGCTTTTACCGTATCTCGGTTTCCTCATCACGACGGCGCTGTATTTGCCTTTCGCCATTGCGCTCTGGAGACCGGTGCGAGTATGGCACATGCTGGTGTACACCACCGCGGTCACCGTCGGGGTGTGGTGGCTGTTCGGTAACGTGCTGGGGGTACCCCTGCCATGAGCGAGGCGCTTCAAGACCTGCTGACAGGCAACACCATGTGGCTGATGCTGGTGGGCGTGGTAGCCGGCATCGTTATTGGCGCTCTACCGGGCTTGACAGCCACTATGGGGGTAGCCCTGCTGGTGCCGTTTACCTTCTGGCTCCCTACCCTGCCCGCGCTGATGGTGCTGCTGGGGGTGTATGTCGGCGCGATGTATGGGGGAGCACTTCCGGCGGTGCTGATACGCACGCCGGGCACGCCTGCAGCCGCCGCCACCAGTCTGGACGGTTATCCGCTGGCTCAGACCGGAAGGGCAGGACTGGCAATCGGCATCTCGTGCATCACCGGGGTGGTGGGTGGGGTGTTCAGCACACTGGTGCTGATGTTCGCCGCCCCTCAGGTGGCGCGTTTCGCACTGCAGTTCGGACCGGCGGAGTACTTCGCGCTGGCGGTGTTCGGGCTGAGCGTGATTGCCAGCCTCTCGGAACGTCACCTGTTGAAGGGCGCGCTGATGGGCGTGTGCGGTCTGCTGCTGGCTACCATCGGCATGGACCCCATCACTGCCGTCCCGCGTTTCACCTTCGGCTCCACCCCGTTGCTGGAAGGGCTGGCGCTGGTGCCGGTGCTGGTAGGGGTGTTTGCGATGGGTGAGGTGCTGTATCAGACCACTCTGCCCGAACCCGACCGAAGCCTGTTTCGCGAGATCGGGCGCGTCCTGCCCTCCCGCACCGAGTACCACCGCGTCACCGTTCCCACAGTGCTCGCCAGTATCACGGGCACGTTCATTGGGGCGCTGCCGGGCGTGGGTGGCGATGTCGCCTCATTCGTCGCCTACGATCAGGCAAAGAAGGTCTCTCGCCATAAAGAAGAGTTCGGCAAAGGTTCTATCGAGGGGCTGGCGGCGGCGGAGTGTGCCAACAACTCGGTCACCGGCGGGGCGATGATCCCGATGCTGACGCTGGGCATTCCGGGTGATGCGGTGACCGCCGTGATACTGGGTGCATTGCTGATGCACGGCGTCCGCCCGGGACCGGAGCTGTTTGAGAAGCAGACTCATCTGCTGTTCGCCATCTTCCTGGGATTGCTGGTGGCAAACCTGCTGGTGCTGCCCGTTGGGCTGGCTGGTGCCCGGCTGTTTGCTCAGACCGTACGTGCACCTCGGCGGTATCTGTTCCCTCTCATCGTGGTGCTGTGCGTGGTGGGCAGCTATGCTATCAACAACAGCATGTTTGACGTCGGCGTGATGGCGTTTTTCGGGCTGGTTGGCTGGGTGCTGAGGGTGGCGCGTTTTCCGGTAGCGCCGCTGGTGCTGGGTTTGATACTGGGGCGCATGACCGAGGAGAACCTCCGGCGCGCGCTGATACTTTCGGGGGGAAGCTGGATGGTGTTTGTGCAGAGGCCGATCGCGCTCAGCCTGCTGGTACTCGCCGTTCTATCGGTGCTGCTCAGTCTGCGCCAGAGAAAATAAGCCACAGGCGCGCCCTCTCTACCCTTTGCGTCATTGCGAGGAGCGAACCGACGAAGCAATCCCCTCTCGGCTCCCGAGTCATTGCGAGGAGCGCAGCGACGAAGCAATCCCCTTCGCATCTCGTGTCCCTGCGAGGAGCGCAGCGACGAAGCAATCCCACTCGCACCTGTGTCCTTGCGAGGAGCGAAGCGACGAAGCAATCCCCTTCGCTAACCGATAACCCGCAGGGGATTGCTTCGCCTGCCTGAAGG
>CAKZNX010000099.1 GCA_937132045.1 uncultured bacterium | reverse complement strand
TGCAGGTACGACAAAAGGGCTGGAGTCATCGGCAGTTCATCGCGGCGCACGGAGCGTACCGCTATCTGGCGCAGGAGGCAGGTATCGAGCAGGTGGCTGCGTTTGAGCCTCTGCCCGGCGTGGAGCCATCGGCTCGTTGGCTTCGCGACCTGATGCGCACCGCCCGGCGCGAGAAGGTGCAGGTCATTTTCGCCGCTCCCCCAGCATCGTCGCGTTTGCTGGAGGTCGTTGCTGCCGATCTGCGGGTGCCAGTGTATCTGTTGGACCCTCTGGAACGAGAGTCCAGCTACCTGGGCGAGACCTATCAGCAGCGAATGCGGCGAAACATTCTCACGCTGGACACGGCAATGAGGTGACGAATTGCAGGACTGGCAGATGGAGACATTGCGCTGTCCCTTTGACCAGGCGAGGCTGTCGGCTGGCGACAGAACCATCCGTTGCACTCAATGTGAGCGGAACTTTCCCATCGTAGACGGTATCCCGAGCTTCGTGGTGCCCGAGCTGGCTTCGATACACGAACAGGAAGAGTGGCTGCGGAAGCAATCGGAGATGCAAGCGCGCGACGTGCAAGCACGCCAGTACGACCATCTGCTCGGTCTTGCGCTCCTGTCGCCACTAGAGCGACACTGGACATTGCGGGCACTGCAGGGAACGGCAGGGCATTTCGGAGTGCTGGCAGAGGTCGGCTGTGGCACGGGGCGAATGCTTCAACACTTCGCCTCCGTCGCCGACGTGGTGATCGGGGTAGACTTCTCCCTGGAGAGCCTCCGGCTGTGTCGCCAGCGGATGGAAAGCGTGGGCGCATGGAGCAGGACGCTGTTACTGCACGCGGATGCCTGTTTGCTTCCGCTACCCGATGCTGTTCTGGATGCCGTCGCCAGTTGCCAGCTGGTCGAGCATTTGCCCAGTGACCGCCTGCGCAATCAGGTGCTGGGAGAGATAGCGCGCGTGCTGAATCGGGGCGGTCGTTATGTGGTGTCTGGTTACCACTGGTCCCTGCTAACACGCTGGAGCGGCGGGAAGCAGGGGATGCATCGCGGCGGTATCTACTACTACCGCTTCACCCGTGAGGAGTTCCACGCGCTGGTGAGCGCGTCCCTGCCGGTGGAAAGGCTGCAAAGCGTGTTCGGCTACGTGTGGCTGGCTGCCGGCAGTAAGGAGGTTTAAATGGGCGAGGTCGTAGTCGAGCTGAAAGATGTCACTGTCGAACTGGGCGGAACACGGCTCATCGAGGGCATCACCATGCAGGTGGAACGCGGCAGTACGGTGGCTATTATCGGACCGAACGGCGCGGGCAAAACCACCCTCCTGCGGGCGGTGCTCGGACTGGTTCCCATCGCATCCGGCACCATCACGCTTTTTGGAACGCCTATCGGGCAGCTTGGCGACCTTCGCAAGCGGCTGGGTTACGTTCCCCAGAGGCTGGAGTACGACCGCTATCTGCCGCTGACCGTGCGGGAGATGCTGCACGCCTATCTACCCAGCGTCTCCTCCGCGCGAATGGAGCAGGCTCTGCGCGAGGCGGGTGTTCATCAACTGCTGAACCACCCGATTGGTAAACTGTCTGGAGGGCAACTGCAGAGGGTGGTCATCGCGCTGAACCTGTTGAGGGAGCCGGAGATTCTGTTTCTGGACGAACCCGCAACCGGAGTAGACATTGAGGGCGAAAGCCGTTTCTACGACATCATCGAGCGCCTGCGACAGGAACACCATCTCACCGTGGTGCTGGTCTCGCACGACCTGAGCGTGGTCACGCGCTATGCCACTCAGGTGTTGTGCATAAATCGGCGCCTGCTCTGTTTCGGTCCGCCCGCTGAGGCGCTGGACGCCGAGATGATACGCCTTGTCTACGGGCACGATACCACCGTTTACACGCATCGGGAGCATCAGCCATGATGGACATTCTGCAATATCCCTTTTTCCAGCGAGCGCTCATTGCCGCGGTGTTGCTGGGTTTCAGCCTGCCGCTTATCGGGGTATTTGTGGTAACGCGTCGCCTCTCTTTCTTCAGCGAGGCTGTCGCTCACTCCGCTTTCACCGGGCTGGCGCTCTCTGCCCTGCTGGCAACCCCTGCCCTGCCGACGGTCATCTCGTTTGCCGTGCTGGTTGCCTTCGCCATTGTGTTCACCCTGCATCGCACGGAAATCCCGTCTGATACCGTCATCGGCGTATACCTGGCATTATGCGCCGGTGCGGGCATCCTCCTGCTTGGCATTCTGCAGGGCTACCAGCCCAGCCTGTTCCAGTTCCTGTTTGGCGACATCCTCGCGCTGGCTTGGGAAGATGTGTGGCTGGTGGTGGTGATGTGTGCGGGCAGCATCTTGGCAATGCTCGCCATGTGGAACGCCCTGCTCCGAGTATCCGTGCACCGTGAGATGGCAATGGCAATGGGCACCTCGGCAGCGAGAGTGGATGTGATGTTTCTCGTGCTTCTGGCAGTGATGGTCACCCTGTCGCTCAAGCTGATCGGTATTGTGCTTGCATCCGCGATGCTCCTGATTCCTGCCGCAGCAGCCCGGAACCTGACCTACAGTTTTCGCACGATGGCGGTCGCGGCGTGCCTTATCGGTGGATTGAGCAGTGTGCTGGGGCTGTATGCCTCGTACTGGTTCGGCACAGCATCGGGCAGTGCGATCATTTTGACCGCGGCGGTGTTCTTCATCCTGTCGGTGTTTGCGCGTCGCGCCTGAGGTTCGCTCCTGCAGGACTCTCTGCCCCTCATCCAGAAGCGTAACCTGACAGCCCATACCGACGTTATCTCGCTCACAGAACAGAAAGGATGGTCGGCATGAGTACCGTGAGACGTGTGACTCGAAGGCAGTTTCTGAAGAGCGCAGCGGCAGGTGCTGCTGCTGTGGCGGTGCCCGCCATTGTTCCCAGTTCTGTGTTCGGCTCGGCGCAGCGTCGCGCCCCAAACGACCGCATCACCCTGGGCTTCATTGGCGTGGGAAGCATGGGCTCCGGGCATCTGGGCGGATTTCTGGGTAACGGACAGGTGCAGGTGCTGGCGGTATGTGACGTTTATGCACCACACCGAGACCGCGCGAAGAAGGCAGTGGATGACCGCTACGGCAATAAGGACTGTGCCGCCTACACCGACTTTCGCCATCTGCTGGACCGCAAGGACATCGATGCAGTGGTCATCTCCACCCCCGACCACTGGCACACGCTGATCAGCATCATGGCGTGCGAGTCGGGTAAGGACGTCTACTGCGAGAAACCGCTGACACTGTTCGTGGACGAAGGCAAGGCACTGGTGCGTGCCGTGCGACGCTACAACCGGGTGTTTCAGGTTGGAAGCCAGCAGCGCTCCGAATACTACTTCTGGCTCGCTTGTATGCTGGTGCGCAACGGCAAAATCGGGAAGGTGCACACCGTTCGGGTGAACCTGCCAGCCGGTCCCGACATGGACCCCCAGCCGGACGTCGAGCCACCACCTGACCTCGACTGGAACCTCTACCTAGGTCCAGCGCCCTGGGTGCCGTTCAACTATGCGCGTTTTCTGTGGAACTTCCGCTGGTTCTGGGACTACTCTGGCGGCGAGGTCACCGATTGGGGACACCACCACTTCGACATCGCACAGTGGGGACTGGGAATGGACCTGAGCGGACCCGTCAGCGTAGCGGGCAAGGGTGTACTGCCAGTAAAGGGATTGTGCGAAACCTACGTGAGCTTTGAAATCCACTACGAGTACGCCAACGGCGTGCGCATGGTCTGCACCACACCCGAACGCGGCGTCCGCTTCGAGGGAACCGACGGCTACGTGCACGTGTGGCGAGGTGGCATCGACACCAGCCCGAAAGAGTTGCAACAGACCGCCTGGGGACCGAACGACGTGCAACTGTATCGCAGCCTGAGCCACCATCAGAACTGGCTGGACTGCATCCGCTCACGCCAGAAGCCGATTTGTGACGTGGAGATTGGGCATCGGTCGGTGACGGTGGCGCACATCGGCAACATCGCCATGCGACTGGGCAGAAAGCTGCGCTGGGACCCCGTCAAGGAGCAGTTCGTCAACGACCCCGAGGCGAACCGGTGGCTGAGCCGCCCGTATCGGGCGCCATGGTATCTGACGTAGGAGGTGCAGAAAGATGAGGAAGCGGACACTGCTGGTCATCGTGGCGCTGGCGATGCTCGCTCTGCCCAGCGCGTGCCAGAATCTGGAGCAAACGGTGCAGAAATTGCGCTCATCGGATGACAACGCACGTCGGCAGGCGATCGACGAGATGGCAAACTTCGGCGTGCGCGCCATTCCACAGCTTCTGGCGATGATGGAGAAGCCGGACGCCGAGCCGCGCGAAGTGATGGCGGCAGAAATGGCGATGGAGAAGATAGTCTTCCAGTCCACCCGTCCGGGAGCCACCTCCGAGCGCAGGTCGGTGGAGCAGGCACTGCTTGCCCGACTGCAAAAGCCCGCGCCCGAGAGGCTTCAGCGTTTCCTTCTGCGATTGATTACGGTGGTGGGTACCCCCCAGTCGGTGCCGGTTCTGGAGAAGCTTCTGGGCAATAAGGACCTTCGCGAGGCAGCGCGCATGGCTCTGCAGGCGATACCCGGCGCGGAAGCAGGCTCGGTTCTGGAGCGCGCGTTCTCCCGCGCCACCGAGCCCCAGTGGAAAAGCGCTCTGCTGCTGGCAATCGGCGCGCGGAAGCAACCCGGTTCCGCGCGGGTGGTCCTCAGCGCGCTGAAAGCGACGCAGCCTGAGGTGCGCCTGACAGCCATCACCGTTGCCGGGGAGTTTCCGACTTCGGAGATTCAGAAGGCGCTGCAGACGATCGCGCAGAAAGGCAGTCAACGAGAGAAAGAAGCAGCCCAGCACTCGCTGGCACGCATCGCGGAGCGGCTTCGCCGCTCCGCGGCGACCGCACAGGCTGCCAGCCTGTACGAGTGGTTGTACGCGAACGGCACAACCTCCAGCGTGCGTTGCGCGGCACTGACCGGAATGGCCCGCACTCCGCGACCGTCTACACCAGCAACGCTCGTGAAGGCGTTACAACATGCCAATCCGGCGATTGCAGAGACCGCCTATGCATTGGTGCAGGAAGTCCGGATGCCGGAGCTGACCGAGCAACTGGTCGTCCAGTTTCAGAATGCCCGGGGCGCGTATCGTCTTCGCCTGATCGACCTGCTGGGTTATCAGACTGGTTCAGCGACTGTCGTGCTACCCTCCCTGCTCAAGGCTTTCAGCGAAGACGACCCTGCAACACGCATCGCTGCCCTCAACGCCATTGCAAGGCTGAGTCATCCCGAGACTGCAGCCGCGGTGATGGCAGGGCTGAACAACGGAAACGAAGGCGTCCGTGAGGCTGCCATACGCGCGGTTCCGAGCGTTGCGTATTCGCTGCAAAAGGCGGGCAAGACCGACGTTGCTGTGGTACTCGCCCGCACGGCGCTTCAGAAGACACGCAACCGTGAGAATGTCCTGCAGCTGGTGGGGTTATTGCGCGGACTGGGTGTGCACATGCACCCACGCGATATTGCCCTACAGGAAGGAATGATCGTGAACTGGTGGGTGCTTGGTCCGCTGGCAGCAAGGGATGCGATGCGCCAGCACGAGATGATCAACGTGGAGGCGGCAGTGGACCTGAACGCCGAGGTGAACGGCACTCGCTGGCGACGCATCGAGCTGGACGACCCGCAGGGAGTACTGGACTTCGGACAGGTCGCAAGACGGCGCGACAACACCGGTGCATATGCCTGCGCCGAGGTTTTCAGCGAGGCGCCTCAGCAGGTACTGCTTCGCATCGGCAGTGACGACGACGTTACCTGCTGGGTGAACGGGCGCAAAGTGCACGAGTTCATCGGCGATCGGGGACTGAGCATTGACGAGGACACCGCGTCCGTTACCCTTGAGCAGGGCTGGAATCGCATCCTGTGTAAGGTACTTAACGGGGGCGGTTACTGGCAGCTGGCAGTGCGCATTGTCGCGCCGGACGGCACACCGCTACGGCTTCAGCAACGGTAGCGCCTGCGCACCCTTCCGCAACTGGATACGTGTGGGGGCACTCGCCTCCCCCTCCGTCCCCCCAGATTGTCATCCGAGCGCTAAGCCAGCCTGTCTGGGTTCAACCCCTCCAGCTCCGGGAGAACAAACAGCCCATCCTTGCGCACGAGTCGGTCGTCAAAGTATATCTCCCCGCCACCGTACTCCGGACGCTGGATGAGCACCAGGTCCCAGTGTATCTGTGAGCGGTTGCCGTTATCCGCCGTGCCGTAGGCGTTGCCGGGCGTGAAATGCAGCGAGCCGGCAATCTTCTCATCGAACAGCGTATCCTTCATCGGGTGCAGGATGTGCGGATTGAACCCGAGCGAGAACTCGCCAACGTAACGCGCCCCCTCGTCGAAGTCCAGAATGCGATTCAGCTCCTCCGTGATATTGCAGGTCGCCTCCACGATCTTGCCAGCGCGAAACACGAAGCGGATATTCTCGAAGGTCTTGCCATGGTAGAGTGACGGAACGTTGAAGGTAATCTCTCCCTCTACCGACTCCCGTACGGGTGCGGTGAAGCACTCGCCGTCGGGGATGTTGCGCAAACCGTAACACGGCACGACAGGGATATCCTTGATAGAAAACCTCAGGTCTGTGCCGGGACCGACCAGACGAACGCGGTCGGTTCGGCTCATGACGTCTACCAGCGGTTCGATTGCCCTCTCCATGCGGGCGTAGTCCAGCGTACACACGCGGAAGTAGTAGTCCTCGAACGCTTCGGTGCTCATATTTGCCTGCTGTGCCATGCTGTCGTTGGGCCAGCGCAGAACCACCCACCGCGTATTGGGCACGCGCACCTCGCTGTGCACCGGCTTCCACCATAGCCTCTGCACCATTTCCACCTTCTCCGTGGGTACGTCGGACATCTGCGCGCTGTTCAGCGTGCCTCTCACGCCGATGTAGCACTGCATCTTCTCCATACGATATCTCTCCACATCGGCAATAAGTTGCAACTGCTCCTCGGTGGCGTGGAGTTGCAGGGTGCGCATTACCTTAGAGTGCTTCGTGTCCACTACGGGCACACCGCCCGCCTCCGAAATCTTCTCGAGTAGCACGCACAGAAACTCTTCTGGCACATCTGTGGTTTCCACCAGCACCTTGTCGCCGGGTTGAACTCGCGTGCTGTGCTTCACCAGCACCTGCGCCAGCTGTTCCAGTCGTGGGTCTTTCAACGTTCTCCTCCTGCCTGCTTCGTTGCCATGGATTTCGTTTGCGTCTCGGTGTTTGATTCGGCATATAATGTGTTAGACCTTCTGTTGCAGGAGTCCGCCTTGACACGGCGGAATCTGTCCTGTACAATCACTGCGAACAACCGATTGTTGCGCAGGTCGGAATACATCAAAGAAAACAATGTGCCGATAGAGCACACAGCAGGAGGAATGTCATGCAGGAGGAACTCAAGGCACTTGCCCAGGCAATTCTGGAAGGCAAACGGAACGATGCGGTGGAGCTGACCCAGAAACTGGTCGACGCTGGTGTCACCCCCAAACAGATTCTGGACGACGGTCTCATTGCCGGTATGTCCATCGCCGGCGAGAAGTTCAAGAACGGCGAGTACTTCGTGCCTGAGATACTGGTGGCTGCTCGCGCCATGAAGGCATCAATGGAGATTCTGCGCCCTCTGCTCGTTGCCACCGACGTTCAGCCAGTGGGTACCGTCGTCATTGGAACGGTGCGCGGCGACCTGCACGACATCGGCAAGAATCTCGTCGCCATGATGGTGGAAGGTGCAGGTTTTCGTGTGGTGGACCTGGGTGTGGACGTGACTGCCGACAAGTTTATCGCCGCAGCGAAAGAACACAACGCGCAGATCGTGGGCATGTCGGCACTGCTGACCACCACGATGACCTATATCCCGGAGGTGATCAAGGCTTTCGACGCGGAAGGTCTGCGCCCGAAGGTCAAGATTATGGTTGGTGGTGCGCCGGTGACTCAGGAGTGGGCGAACCAGATCGGTGCGGACGGTTACGCTCCCGACGCCGCGACCGCCGTGGACAAGTGCAAAGAGCTGCTTTCTGCGGCTTAGGCAGTCCGGTCTCAGGGTGAAATCACCGGGGGGTGAGGAGCCTTTCCTCCTCGCCCCCACTCCAGCCAACGGCGACGGCAGTGACTTCCCGAGAACGCCTGCTATGCGCCTTTCAGCGGGGTACGCCTGACCGTGTTCCCGTGGCGCCTCAGCATTTCGGTCGCATTCCTCGCGACAGCCCGCTTGCTCTGCGGCTGGTGCGAGAGACCGACATCATGCTTTACGCCGGCTGGGCTTGCGATTGCTTTATCGGCTATGCCCTGCCACGCCAGTCCGAGACGCTCGGCAACAGCACACGCACCGTCTATCACACCCCGGCAGGCGACCTGACGAGGGTCGTGACACGCACCGAAGTCACCTCTGCCTGCACCGAGTTCCCGTGCAAGACCGCCGAGGATGTGCAAAAGCTTCTGTCCGCTCCATATGAACCGCCCACCGAGCACGCCGTCGCCGAGTCGTTAAATCACTTCTTCCAGACGAAGCGCTGGCTGGGTGAGGAGGGTATCGTGCTGTTCGAACTGCCCGATGCCATCTGCTTCCCCGCAGAATATCTCTGCCCGGAGGATTTCTGCCTGCTGTGGGCAGACGCCCCCGACCTGATGGAAGAGATGGTGCGTGTGGGCAACGAGCGTTTGCTGGCGTTTGTGGAGAGGATTTTGCAGGCAGGAGTGGACGCCTTTCGTATCGTGGGCGGCGAATATGCCTCCACGCAGCTGGGTCCTGTCGCCTACGACAGACTGGTTCGTCGCTACGACAAACAGCTCGTGGAGTTGATCCACCACTACGGCGCGATCGCCTACTTCCACAACCATGGACCCATTATGCGCCATCTGGAGGCGATTGTGGACATCGGCGTAGATGCCCTGGACCCGCTGGAGGCACCGCCATGGGGCGACTGCGACATGCCGCGAGCCAAAAGGATCCTGAAGGGACAGGTATGCATCGTGGGCAATATGGATGATATGGAGGTGCTGAACCAGCGCAGCACTGAGGAGGTGCTTGCCATCGCGAAGAGGCTGATTGAGGAGGCTGGACCGGATGGTTTCGTGCTGAGCGGAACCGCCTCCGGCACCTATGGCGACCACGCAGCGCACAACTTCCTCGCGATAGCACACTTCGTGGCAGACCAATCGTAACGGCGGTGAGGCAACATGACCCCAAGAGAACGAGTAGCGCGCGCCGTGCGCCGACAGAAACCGGATAGAGTGCCCAAAGAAATGGGCTTCACACCCGCAGCTTACGACCGCTTCGTGAGGGAGACGCAACATACCGACCCGGCGGAGTACTTCGGCATGGAGGTCCGCTACGTGGGTTTTCGCCCCCCACGCGAGTTGCCCGACTTCAGCGCGTACCTGCAGAAACTTCCGCCCGGCGCCTGTCTCAGCAGTGAATACGGCACCGCGCACGTTCCCGGGAACTTCTACCACTTCTCGCGCTACGTCTTTCCGCTGGAGCACGCCAGCACCATCCGCGAATTGGAGCAGTATCCCTGGCCCGACTTCACCCCGTCGTACCGGCACGAGCATCTGGAAGAAGAGGTGCG
Organism: uncultured bacterium; assembly: GCA_937132045.1. Lineage (GTDB taxonomy): Bacteria > Armatimonadota > HRBIN16 > HRBIN16 > HRBIN16 > HRBIN16. The sequence continues at coordinate 141 of CAKZNX010000099.1, read as the reverse complement.
CACGTGGCATGAGAAGGGATACTTCGTGACCGGCTTTGCAGGACACATCTTCGAAACCGCGTGGCAGATTATCGGTTTTGAACGCATCTTTCAGGACTTTATCGAGAACCCAGAGTTCGTAGAGTGGGTGCTGGAGAAAAT
>CAKZNX010000098.1 GCA_937132045.1 uncultured bacterium | reverse complement strand
CAATTTTATCGGTCCCGCCGCTCTGGCACAGGTGAAGCTGTTCAATCTGCATCCGGTGGGTGCTTCCCTTGAGGACACACGGTTCGACGTGCTGGCAGGACCAGACGGTCTGACGGGCTGTGGCAATGCGCAAAACTGTGTGAAGGTTTGCCCGAAGGACATTCCGCTCACACGCGCTATCGCCGAGCTGAACCGCGATATGCTGGTCAACAGGCTGCGCAAATGGCTGGCGAAGTAGCAAATGTGGCAGGGGTGTCCTTTCAGCACACTCCTGCCCCTCTTTACCACGAGGAGTTCTACGTGGCATCCGACGGAAGCCACTGGCTGATGCAGGTTGAGGTGCACTGGGCACCCCAGTTCCAGAGCCGTGTGGGGCTGTTCAGGATGCCGGGACGGGTGCCTGTGTCATTGCCAGCCAATCTGCCGTATCTGGATGTTGTTCCGCGCAACATCCGTGCCGCTGCTCTGGATGGACGCTTCGACCTGCAAGCCATTACCCGCTACTGTCTGACACAATGTCTGGGAATGTTGCGTGATTATGTCGAGCGGTTTGGCATCGCCCTGTAGTACACCTCTCCAATCTCCGATAATTCAGATGTCTCATTACCTCAGGGATGGGTGCTTCCCACGTTTTGCGCTCAAGAAGAGGGGTCTCGGGATGACAGCAAACACCTTGTCCGGGAACCACGTGCTTGTGGTAGACGATGAACCGCTGGTTTGTGAGGCAATCCAGCGCATCCTTCACGCCTACGGCTACACAGTAACGGCGGTGCAAAGCGCACAGGAGGCTCTCGAGGTACTGGCGCACGCAAATGTAGACCTCTGTCTCTCCGACCTGCGCATGCCAGGTATGGACGGTGCAGAACTGCTGAAACATATTCGTCATCGCTACCCGGACGTACCGGTGGTCATCCTCACAGGGGACGGCTCTATCGAGCAACTGCGCGCCCTTCTGGACGCAGGAGCCAGCGACTTCATCATCAAGCCATGGCGCACGCATGAACTGCCCATCATCATCGAGCGCAACATCCGGCGACACAGTATCTGGCTGGCAGAGCACAAACGGCATTTGCGTCAGCTGAACGAGGCATATTCGGACATGCTGGAGGCGATGTTGAGCGCGCTGGAGGCTCGTGAACGGGAGATAGAAGGGCACTGCGAGCGCGTGACAGCGTTCACGATGATTCTGGCGGAGGCGATGGGCGTGCCTCATCAACACTATCCCGACATCGAGCGCGGCGCTCTCCTGCACGACATCGGTAAAATCGGCATACCCGACAGCATCCTGTTCAAGCCCGGTCCGCTGAGCGTCGAGGAGTGGGAGGTGATGCGTCAGCACCCGGTCATCGGATATCAGATGTGCATGAGGGTGCGTTCGCTCCGGAAAGGCGCGCAGGAGATTGTATTGTGCCATCACGAGCGGTGGGATGGCAGTGGCTATCCGCAGGGTCTGCAAGGAAAAGATATCCCGCTGGGCGCACGAATCTTCGCCGTTGCCGATACCATCGATGCCATGACCACCAACCGCCCCTACCGGACGGCATTAACGCTGGATGAAGTGGCGGCGGAGCTGGAGAGGCATGTCGGAACCCAGTACGACCCCGACGTGGTGAAAGCCTTCTTCGGCATTCCAGCTTCGGTGTGGCAGGCAGTGATCGACGACCTCAGGGATTCCCATCGTCCTCGTGCAGGTGATACTGTGCTTGGGTACGGAGAGACAGTACTCCCGGAAGCAGCCTAAACATGCTCAGCGGGTTACCAGGCTCACCTGCAGCTGAACCTGTCGTTGTTGATAGCTCCACAGGAGCCGTGGCTGGATGCAGTGTGCTGGAGGCGAAAGCGCAATCTGCCAATCACGCCAGCGGTGATGCTCCATATCCCAGATCCCCAGCATGTCCAGCTCCCAGTGACCCCTGAAACGCAAGCGAAATCGCGCGTCTCTTCGAGTTTCCAGCTCGTCAAATAGGAACGGACTTCTGCCCAGCGTTGTGGCGACCGATAGTCCCGCGCCCGCCTGGATCGCCCCGCCGGAGTCCCAATAGACGCCCCACTGCGCGCGTAACCAGCCGTAGCTGTCGCCGCCAGAATAGGCGCCGGCTCGTGCGTCCGTCGTGAGGTCGGTACTGAACTGGTTGCCAAGCGCGACGGGGCCGGATTGCCAGCGCAACAGCGCTACCGCTCTGGTGGCTGAGATGAGCGATGGACTTTCCTTCAGCCAGCCGAACCGCCATTCCGTCTCCAGCAGTCCGCCACCGGCTGGCTGGCTGAACTGATACCCAAGCTCCACGCCACGCAGGTAGAGGTCGGTGCGCTGGAGTCCCTCCACCGGCGAGTTCGCGCGCAGGGACAGGAACGCACCCTGCCTGCGTCTGCTGTCTGCCGGTACACGCCAGTCTGTCGTGCTCACCGTGTCGAGGAACGAAACGGCGGGGCGCTCGGCTGGTTCGAGGTGAGGCAGGGGTTCGTCGTCTCTCGTGCCGTCCAGTCTACGGGATATGTCCACGCGCACCTCCGGATCGTGACGGGTAAAGACGCGCAAGCCGTAGCGCACCTGCGCCCCTGATTGAGGCAGAATATCGGTGTAATACAGCATCAGTCCGCGGCGGCGGGAGTAACCCACCTGAGGCAGAAGTGGCTCACTGGGCTGGCGTCCTCCAATCCGTCGGCTGAGGTAGGGCAGGGTGACGTATCTGTTGCCCCACAACGACAGCGATACCTGCCGTGCCCGAAGGCGTAAAGCGGAGCTCAGGCTGAGGCTTCGTGCGCCTAGCAGGAAGTGAGGACTTTCTCTATCGCAGGTGGTCAGGGTGACGTTCTGCATGTGCAGGCTGCTACCGTCCGAGCGAAGCACGTCCGCAGTGATGTGGATGCCCTCGACTTCGCCGCGAACGTCCGAAAGCTCGCCTTCACGGGTCAGAAGGTTGATGCGGGTCTGTGTGGCGTGCAGAGTGCCCCGCTCGTCCGTGAACACCACATCGCCGGTGGCGACGAGCCAGCCTGTCTCCATGTCGCCCTCGATGCGCTGAGCGCGTACGCAGCGCGTTCCCCAGCGCACCTCGGCGTTCCCTTCTGCAATGAAACGTCGAAACTGCAGAGCCTCCACCCGTTGCGCCAGCAGGTGCCACGCGTCCGTCTCTTCAGGTGGGGGTGCCGACCATCCACCTGTCGCGCACAGGCAGAACATCGCGCCCAGTAGCCATCTCAGGAGCGAACGGCACAGGCGTTTTAATGCTGACCGGAACTGTTGAGCTGGTGCAGAATCCACTCGGTAGCTCCGTGAAGGTCGGGGGCGATATGGTCTGGCGGATGGTTTGCAATCTGTGGCGTGTCCAGCATCTCGGGCTTCACGTGCCCGCTCAATACGAGCACCGTCCGCACGCCAGCGGTACGCCCGGCGACGATGTCTCTCCACGAGTCGCCAACGAACACCGACCGCTCGAGGTCAATACCATGTTCTGCAGCAGCACGCAACAGCAGCCCGGGCTTCGGCTTGCGGCAGTCACAGCCATCGGCATCGTCGTGTGGGCAGTAGTAAAATGCGTCGATGTGCGCGCCGTGCTCACCCAGCAC